>JABWBL010000527.1 GCA_013360535.1 Planctomycetaceae bacterium | reverse complement strand
GAGCGGAGCGACGGCGCTCGCGCCCGAGCTCGGACCGGCCGAGAAGTTCAGCGGCGAGGGGCTCACGTCCCCCACCCGCGCGCTGTTCGCCTCCAACCGCGGCCTGTACGTGCTCGACCGCACCAAGGACCTGTACCTCGTCGACTACGCGCCCCTCGCGGCGCCGGCGGACGGCGTGGCGACGACCGGCGGCTCGGTCCACGCGCGCGGCGATACGGTGTGCGTGCTCGGTGTCAACGCCCTGTGGGTTTTCCGGGCGCGCTGAGGGTCGATTTGGGGTGGCGCGAGCCGCACCGGACGCCGGAAGGGCTCCCGCGGACGAAAAAGGGCGGCAAAGTGAGCGGGCGGACCCTCGCGTGAGGGGCCTCCAGAGCCGACGATAGGCGGCGAGCCTTCACGGGCTCACGGTCCGGTGCGTCCGCGGGACGGACCGGAGGTCTTTCGTTCCCGCGGCCCCCCCGGCGGGGTCCGCACTCTTCGAAGAACAGTGCCCTCGATGTCCCAAGCTTCGCTCGAGCGTCTCCGCGCGGCCCACGCGCGGATGAAGGAACAGCTCCACCGCGTGATCGTCGGTCAGGACGAGGTGATCGACCAGCTCCTGCTGGCGATCCTGTCGCGTGGCCACTGCCTGCTGGTCGGCGTGCCGGGGCTCGCCAAGACGCTCCTGATCTCGAGCCTCGCGAAGACGCTCGACCTCTCGTTCAACCGCATCCAGTTCACGCCCGACCTGATGCCCGGCGACATCACGGGCACCGACCTGCTGCACATCGACGCGGCGACGAACGAGCGCGTGTTCCGCTTCGCGCCGGGTCCGGTGTTCGCGAACGTCGTGCTCGCCGACGAGATCAACCGCACGCCGCCCAAGACGCAGGCGGCGCTGCTAGAGTCGATGATGGAAGGTCAGGTCACCGTCGGTGGCCGGCGGCACGCGCTGCCGCAGCCTTTCTTCGTGCTCGCGACGCAGAACCCGATCGAGCAGGAAGGCACGTACCCGCTGCCCGAGGCGCAGCTCGACCGCTTCATGTTCATGATCCAGGTCGACTATCCGACGCTCGAGGAAGAGCGCGAGATCCTGCGCCGCACCACCGGCGGCGCGATGGCCGAGCCGGAGAAGATGATCGGCATCGAGGAGCTGCAGGAGATCCAGCGTGTCGTGCGCTCGATCCCGGCGGCCGACCACGTGCTCGACTACGCGCTCGCGCTGACGCGCGGCACGCGCGTGAAGAACGACTCCGGCCTGCCGTTCCTGAAGGAATGGGTCACGTGGGGCGCCGGTCCGCGCGCGGGGCAGTACCTCGTGCTCGCGGCGAAGGCGCATGCGGCGCTCGCCGGGCGCGACCATGCGTCCGTCGAGGACGTGCGCGCGATCGCCAAGCCCGTGCTGCGCCACCGCATCCTGACGAACTACGCGGCCGAGCAGGAAGGCATGACGAGCGACGTCGTGATCGAGCGGCTGCTCAAGGAAATCGACGCCAGTGGCGGCGTCGGCGCGGGCCTTCCGGGCGTGAAGGCTCGCTAGGCAAGGCGCCGCGCGCGAGACACCGATGGCGCAAGCGCGAACGGACAAGCGGCTGGATCCGGCGGTGCTCGACCGGCTCGAAGGACTCGAGCTGGTCGCGCGCTCCGTCGTCGAGGGCACGCTCTCGGGGCACCACCGCTCGCCGCTGCGCGGCAGCTCGGCGGAGTTCGCGCAGCACCGCGAATACGTCTCCGGCGACGAGCTGCGGCGGCTGGACTGGAAGGTCTTCGCGCGCTCCGACCGCCTCGTGGTCAAGGAGATGTTCGAGGAGACCACGCTCGCCTGCCACCTGCTCGTCGACGCGAGCGAGTCGATGGCGTTCGGGTCGCTGGAGTGGACCAAGTTCGACTACGCGCGCTGGTGCGCGGCGGCGCTCGCGCACCTCGTGATCGGCGAGCGCGACACGAGCGGGCTCGTGCTGTTCGACGACAAGGAGCGCACCAAGGTGCCGCCGGCGAGTGGCGAGCGGCAGAAGCGCGCGATCTGGACGGCGCTGGAGAACGCGGAGCCCAAGGGGCCGACGGGACTGGGCAACGTGCTCAAGTGGTTCGCGGGCCGCCTGCGCAAGCGCAGCATCGTGGTCGTGCTGTCCGACTTCTTCGACGAGCTGCCGCCGGTGGTCGAAGGCCTGCGTCGGCTCGTGCACGACGGCCACGAGCCGATCCTCGTGCAGGTGCTCGATCCGCTCGAGCGCAGCTTCGACATCCAGCGGCTGGTGCGGCTCGACGGGCTCGAGAACACGGGGCTCCTGAAAGTCGATCCGAAGGCGCTGCGCCAGGCCTACGTCGAGGAACTGGGCGCGCACAACCGCGAGCTCGTGCGCCACGCGGCGTCGATGGGCATCGACCACGTGCTGCTCGACACGTCCGAGAGCCTCGAGGCCGTGCTGCGCACGTACCTCGCGCACCGCAAGGTCCGCGCGCGCGGAGGCGGCCGCCGATGAACCTGTTCGACGGCTTCGTGCATCCGGGGCTCCTGGTCGGCATGGCGCTCGCCGCCGTGCCGCTCGTCATCCACCTGCTCAACCGCCAGCGGTACAAGCCGATGCCGTGGGCGGCGATGCGCTTCGTGCTCGCGGCGTACCGCAAGACGCGGCGGCGCGCGCAGCTCGAGAACCTGCTGCTCCTGCTGTTGCGCATGCTTGGGATCGCGCTGCTCGCGCTCGCGATCTCGCGGCCCTTCACGGGCGACCAGTCGCCGCTGGCGGCGCTCGCGCAGAGTCGACGCGACGTCGTGCTCGTGCTCGATGCGTCGGCTTCGACCGGCTATCGGCCGGATGTGCAGGCGACGTTCGAGCGGATCGTCGAGCGTGCGCGGGAGATCGTGCTCGAGCTCGACGGCGGGCGCGACGACCGCGTGCGCGTGATCGTCGC
>JABWBL010000526.1 GCA_013360535.1 Planctomycetaceae bacterium | reverse complement strand
CGCGAGCGCGCGGAGCTCTCCGTCGGCGGACTGTGGGGCTCGGCGCAGGCGCTGGTGCTCGCGGAGCTCACGCGCAGCTCGAAGCTGCCGTGGCTCGCGCTGTGCGCGGGTGAGAGCGAAGCCGAGGCGCTCGCCGAGGATCTCGAGTTCTTCGGGGCGCAGCCGCTGCTCTTCCCCGCGCGCGAGACGACGTCGAAGGGCAAGCTCGACGGCGACGACGTGGCCGCGATGCGGCGCCGCATCGAGGTCGCGCAGCGCCTCAACGGTCCGGCGGAAGCACGGCCGAAGCTGCTCGTCGCCTCGTTGCTCGCGCTGCTGCAGCCGCTGCCCAAACCCGGCGATCTCGCGGCGGCGACGCTGAACCTCGCGGTCGGGCAGAAGCTCGCTTCCGACCACCTGCTCAAGCAGCTCGTCGACGCCGGTTACGAGCGCATGCCGCTGGTCGAACGCCCCGGCGAGGTCTCGCTGCGCGGCGACATCCTCGACGTGTTCCCGTTCGCCAGCGAGTGGCCGCTGCGCGTCGAGCTGTTCGATGACGCGATCGAGAGCCTGCGCACGTTCGATCCGACCGAGCAGAAGAGCGTCGAGAAGCTCGCCAGGGTCGCTGTGTGCCTCGCGCGCGACGCGGGCGGTGTCGAGGATTCGAGCGGCATCTCGCCGGCGCTGCTGCTGCCCGCACAGACCGTGATCGTCGAGGTCGAGCCGCTGCGCATCGAGGACCGCGCGCACGGGCTCTCGATCCAGTCGGCCTCGCACCAGCGCGAGCTCGGCCTCGTGCGGCAGGCGCAGGTCGGGCGCCGCAAGGTCCAGCTGCAGAGCCTGCCCGCGAAGGACGTCAACTTCGACACGCGCAGCGTGCAGGCGCTCTCCGGCGGCATCCGGCAGGCGCCGGAGCTGCTGCGGCAGGCGACCGCGGACGGCACGCGTGCGCTCGTGTTGTGCCGCACCGAAGCCGAAGAGAGCCGCTTCAAGAGCGTGCTCGCCGAAGCGGGCGGCGTCGACCACGTCGAGACGCGGGTGGGCGCCGTCGCGAAGGGTTTCCGCTTCCCGGCGCTCGCGCTGATCGTCGTCGACCACCACGAGCTCGTCGGCATCCTCGGAACCCGTCGCGCCGCGCCGGCGAAGGTCGCGCACCGCACGCGCGCGCTGCAGTCGTTCTTCGACCTCAAGGTCGGCGATTACGTCGTGCACGCCGTTCACGGGCTCGCGCTCTACAAGGGCCTCGTGCGCATGGCGCGCGGTGCGGGCGAGGAAGAGCACCTGCACCTCTCGTTCGCCGACGAGGTCAGCCTGTACGTCCCCGCGACGCGCATCGACCTCGTCCAGCGCTACATCGGTGGCGGTGGCGCGCCGCCGCCGCTCGACAAGATCGGCAGCCACTCGTTCCGCAAGCGCCGCGAGAAGGTCGAGCGCGCGCTGTTCGACCTCGCGAGCGACCTGCTCGAGGTGCAGGCGAAACGCGAGCTGAAGCAGCGCCCGCCGTGGCGCGCCGACCCGCAGCTCCTGAAGGACATGGTCGGCGCCTTCCCCTACGTCGACACGCCCGATCAGGCGCAGGCCGACGGCGACATCACCGAGGACGTCGAGGGGCTGCGGCCGATGGACCGCCTGCTGTGCGGCGACGTCGGCTTCGGCAAGACCGAGATCGCGATGCGCGCGGCCTTCCGCGTCGCGGCGGCCGGAGGTCAGGTCGCGGTGCTCGTGCCGACGACCGTGCTCGCGCACCAGCACTTCCTCTCGTTCAGCCAGCGCATGGCGGATTTCCCCGTGGAAATCGGCGTGCTCTCGCGCACGGTGACCGGCGAGGACGAGCGCAAGGTGCTGCGCGGCGTCGCGGCGGGCGAGATCGACATCGTCGTCGGCACGCACCGCATCCTCTCGAAGGACGTCAAGTTCAAGTCGCTCGGCCTCGTGATCATCGACGAGGAGCAGCGCTTCGGCGTCACGCACAAGGAGCACTTCAAGTCGCTGCGTGCGATGGTCGACGTGCTCGCGCTCTCGGCGACGCCGATCCCGCGCACGCTGCACATGTCGCTCGCCGGCGTGCGCGACATCTCGGCGCTCTCGACGCCGCCGCCCGGCAGGCAGGACGTCGAGACCGTGATCGTCGATCGCAACGACCGCGAGTTCGTGCGCGGCGCGCTGCTGCGCGAGAAGAACCGCGACGGGCAGGTGTTCTTCCTGCACAACCGCGTCGAGACGATCGCGATGCGCGCGCGCGAGCTGCAGGAGCTCGCACCCGACTGCACGTTCGCCGTCGGCCACGGTCAGATGCCGGCGAAGCAGCTCGAGGTCGTGATGGACACGTTCTCGCGCGGGGATGTCGACGTGCTCGTGGCGACCACGATCGTCGAGAACGGCCTCGACATCCCGGCCGCGGGCACGATCCTGATCGACGAGGCCGACCACTACGGGTTGTCGGAGCTGCACCAGCTGCGCGGGCGCGTCGGCCGCGGCGCGCACAAGGCACACTGCTACCTGCTCGTCGATCCGCTCAAGCCGATGAAGCAGATCGCGCGCGAGCGGCTCAAGGCGCTCGAGGAGATGAGCCAGCTCGGCAGCGGCTTCGCGATCTCGATGAAGGACCTCGAGCTGCGCGGCGCGGGCAACATCCTCGGCCCCCAGCAGTCGGGCCACATCGCGTCGGTCGGTTACGACCTGTATTGCCGGCTCCTCAAGGAAACCGTCGAGCGCGTGCGGCAGGGCATCGGGCCCGAGCACGTGACCAGCGACTCCGAGCTCGCGGCCGGGGTCGAGCTCGAGCTCGGCCTGCGCGCCTACCTGCCCGACGCGTGGATTCCCGAGCAGTCGACGCGGCTCGAGATCCTGCGCCAGCTCGACACGATCCAGTCGCCCGAAGCCGCCCGCGAGCTCGAGGCTGGCCTGCGCGACCGCTTCGGC
>JABWBL010000525.1 GCA_013360535.1 Planctomycetaceae bacterium | reverse complement strand
CGGCGGGTCGGCAGGGGGAGGCTTCGGATCTTCCTGTGCGCCGGCAGGCGCTGCGAGCAGCGCGAGAGCCAGCGCGGCGACGGAGACCCGGCCACGGGCCGCGAGTGGGTGCGCAGCGCGACGCGCTCTCATTTGCGCACGACCGACTTCACGACCACCTCGGTGACGGGCACGTTCGCGAGCCCCGACTGGGTCTGCGTGGTCACGCCGCTGATGGCGTCGAGCACCGCGCTGCCTTCCAGCATCTTCCCGAACGCCGCGTAGTTGCCGTCCAGGTTGTGCGCGCCGGCCTTGGCGTTGACCACGAAGAACTGGGTGTCTGCGCTGTCCGGATCCGAGGTGCGCGCCATGGAGAGCGCGCCGTAGTCGTGCAGCACCGCGGGGCTGATCTCGAGCTTGATGGGCGGATTGGCGGACTTCGCGACCAAGCCCGAGCTGTAGCCGCCGCCTTGGATCACGAAGTCTGGAACGACGCGATGGATGATGGTGTTCGTGTAGAAACCTGCGTCCACGTAGGCGAGGAAGTTCGCGGTCGTCCCTGGCATGTTCTTGGGGTCGAGCTCGAACACCATCTTGCCCAGGCTGGTGTCCATCTCGATCACGGGGTTGCCCGCCGCGCCGCCCGAGCCGCCCGTGGCGCCGCCCGAGCGGCCGAAGTCCTGCCGGCCGCCGGCGTTGTCCGGCTGGCCCGGAGCCCAATTCGTGAACACGAGCGGTTCCCCACTCGCCCACCCCCACCCCCCGGCGGGCTCCGAGTACGCCGGGCCCTGTCGGTCCTGCCGCAAGCCGATCCAGTGGTGGCGGAAGAGCGTGAGCTGGCTGAAGAAGTTCTGGTCGAGCCAGTCGCTCTCCGCCTGCGAGCGCACGGTGGTGAGGTGGCCACCGAGGAACTGGGCGAGCGCTTCCGCACCGCTCCAGGAAGTCGGCGCCGCGGTTTCGGCGTACCAACGGCCGTTGGCCGGATTGCGCAGCCAATCGAGCGACTGCGCACGCGCTTGGGTGGCGACGGCGGCGAGGGCGGCGGCGATCGGAAGTGCAGGCAAGATCGAGCAGTGGGAACGGAACAAGCAAATCCTCCCAGCGGGAATGGGTTGAGGAGCAATCCAAACCTCGCCCTTGCAATTCGCTTGCCCCGCCGAAGATCGGCCCGCCGAAGCGGCCTGTGCAGGCTCTCGAGGCCCTCCGGCGGCCCTAGGAGTCGAGCGGCGTGTCCTGCCAGCGGTTCGACGGTGCGCGTCCGCACAGCCAGTTGTGCGCTCGCAGGCGTTCGATCGCGAGCGAACGGACCGTCGCGAACTCGGACTCGTCGAGGTCGCGGTAGGCGCGCCCGAAGAGCGCGAAGTCGCCGTCGACGAGCTCGCCCAGGAGCTTCTGGCGCTGCCCATTGGCCGCCGCCTTGCGCACGATCTCGTCGAACGAGCGGAAACCGCGCGGTGCCGGCGTGCCACGCTCAATCAGCTCGCGCGTTCTCGCACGCCACAGCCACAGCTCGGCCAGCGAGCGCTCGCGGTCGCGCTCGGCGTCGCTGCGCGGCATCCCGGGAAACAACACCAATCTCTCCATCGACGGCGCGGAAGTGGCCAGCTCGTTTGCCGGCAACTCCCGCCAGCTCGACCTGCGCGAGGAAGCCGTCGTCGAGGAGCTGCTTGATCGCGCGGTACACCGTCGCGATGCCGAGCCCCGGCACCTCGCCGCGGGCCGCCTCGAAGATTTCGTTCGGCCCCATCGGCCGGCCCGCGTCCTCGAGCGCCTTGTGGATGGCCCTGCGCTGGGCCGTGTTCCGTTCCATGCCGTGAGGCTCCCGAGCGATCGTCACGGCGTGGGGCCCCGTGCGCGCTGCGCAGGCACGTTGGCGGGGGGTCGCCGTTCCAGCGCCGGCGTTCGCTCTTGGCGCCGGCGCCCCAACACAGGAAATGGCGGAGAGAGAGGGATTCGAACCCTCGAGGCGGTATAAGCGCCTACACGATTTCCAATCGTGCTCCTTCAACCACTCGGACATCTCTCCGCATCGACGCACTGCCTCCGCCGACGGCCCGGCGGCCGGCTTCGGGCCCGCGCAAGGGTCTCGCGAGTCCGCTCCGGGGACGGTGGACGGCGCGAGACACCCGCGCGGAAGCCGATGGAGGACCTCCGAGCGAGCGCCGGATGGAGGCGCCGCATGACCGCTCGCGCCGCAAAGTAGCCGCTCGCGCGTGGGGGTTCAAGACTGGCGGCGGGCGAGGATCTGTACCGTGGAGCCGAGACCGGTGTGGTAGACGCCCTCGGTCACGTCGCGCACCACCTCGCGGGCGATCTCGAACTCGAGCCGGAAGAGCTCCTCCATGAGGATGTCGAGCCCCGGCCGGCGGTCGGGGTCCTCGGGGCCGCCCGACTTGTAGCGCGACTGCTCGGGCCCGTACTGCTCGAGCACGTAGGCGCCGCCCTCGGCGAGCCCGCCCATGACGCGCTGGTGCACCTCGCGCCGCAGCGCCTGCGGCAGGTGCACGAACACCGAGACGATCGCGGCGAAGGCGAGCGGCTCGATCATGAACTCGGCGAGGTCGGCGGCGATGGTCGTGATCTTCACGCCGCGCTCGGCCGCCAGAGCCTCGGCGCGGGCGAGCCCCATGGGCGACTGGTCCATGGCGGTGACGTCGAAGCCGCGCTGCGCGAGGAATACCGCGTTCCGCCCCTGCCCCTCGCCCAGGCACAGCACGCGTCCCTTCGGCAGCCGGTCCGCGACCTCGCGGACGAAGTCGTTCGGCTCCTTGCCGTAGGCGTAGGGCGTCTCGGCGTAGCGCTCTTCCCAGAAGCCGAGCGGATGCGGCCTGCCCTTCGGGTCGGTGTGCGACATGGCCGGGAAGGTAGCAGAGCGGAGGACGCGCGCGGAGCGCCCGAGTGGCACGGGCCGCCGTGCGGCACGGG
>JABWBL010000524.1 GCA_013360535.1 Planctomycetaceae bacterium | reverse complement strand
GCCGGCGGGGCGCTGGTAGGTCACGAGCCCGCACAGCCGCGCCCCGACGCCCGCCACGATCTTCGCGAAGTCCGGGGCGACGCTGGCCGTCTCGAGGTAGCCGACGCTGATGCGCAGCACGCCCTCCGGCGAGAGCGCGGCCGCGAAGGCGCGGAAGATGTCGGACTCGGTGACGACGCCGACGAGCTGGCCCTTGGAGAGCACCGGCAGGCCGCCGACGCGATGGAAGAGCATGCGCCGCGCGGCCTCTTCGATCGACGCGCCCTCGTCGATCGTGATCACCTGCGTCGTCATCACGCGACCCACGGGCGTGCGCTCGCTCTCCGCGCCGGCGCGCGTGTCGAGCTGCGCGATCGTGCCGGGCAATACGCGCAGCAGGTCGCGCTCGCTCACGAAGCCCACGATCGCGCCGTCGCGCAGCACCGGCGCCCGGCGGATGTTGTGCGCCTGCAGCTGGCGCAGCGCCTCGCGACAGGTCGTCGACTCGGCGAGGGCGACGACGTTGCGGCTCATGAAGTAATGGACCAGCACGGGTCGACCTTCGGCCACCCCCGGACGCGGTCTGGATACGAATCTCGGCGAAGTGGGGGGCTCAGGCGGCGCCGTAGCGCTCCGCCAGCACCTTGAGGTGGTGCCGCGGGTGGCCGGCGAGGATCGTGAGCAGCGCGCGCACGCTGATCGGGTTGCCGTTGGCGTTGCCGAGCTGCCGCAACGTGGTGTCGTCGAAGCGCCGTGCGAGCGCGAGGTTCGAGAGCCGCAGGAGCGTCCATTCCTCGACCAGCCGCTCCAGCGGGACGCGCTCGAAGTCCGCGTGGTCGACGAACTCGTTCTCGTCATAGCCCGGCAGCGGCGTCGAGTCGCGGCGCGCGATGCGGAGCATGCGGTAACCGAAGATGCGCTCGCTGTCGGCGAGGTGGCCGAAAAGCTGGCGCACGCTCCACTTGCCGGGGGCGTAGCGGAAGCTCTCGCGTTCGCCCGCGAAGGCCGTGGCGGCCCGCGGCACGTCCGCGAGCTGCGCCTCGAGCACGGCGAGCACGTCGCTCTCGGGCACCTGCGCGATGTAACCGGCGTAGAACGGCGCGTATTCGGTCGTTTCCATGCCGCCAGTCTGGCGCGGCGGGCGGCGGCGCGCGAGCGCGCGTTCGCGTAGAATCCTTGCCCCTTGGATCTCTGCCTCGTCCACCCTGAAATCCCGCACAACACCGGCTGCGCGGCGCGCCTGTGCGCGGCGACGCACAACGTGTTGCATCTGGTCGAGCCGCTCGGCTTCAGCCTCGAGGATCGCTACCTCAAGCGCGCCGGCCTCGACTACTGGCCGCAGGTCGAGCTCGTCGTGCACCGCGACTGGAACGCGCTCGTCGCCCACCTCGGCGCGAAGTCCGCGCGACCCGTGGCGGAACGCCTGCGACTCTTCACCGCGCGCGGCGGCACGAGCCTGTTCGCGACGCCGTTCGAGCCCGATGACGTGCTCGTGTTCGGCTGCGAGAGCAAAGGCCTGCCGCAGGAACTCGTCGACGCGTTCCCGACGCGACGCGTGTACGTGCCCGTCGCGCGTGGTGTGCGCAGCCTGAACCTCGCGAACGTCGCGTGCCTCGGCCTGTACACGGCGATGGTGCGCGCCGGTGTGCCGCTGCCCGACAACGACGGCACGTACGAGGCGCATCCGCTGGCGAACGAGGACATCTGGCCCCTGTCGCGCGCGCGGCGCTCGGACTGAGCCGGTGCAACTCCGCAAACCCAAGCGCGACGACCGCCTCGAGGTCGAGGTCGAGCGCATCGACGAGCGTGGGCAAGGTGTCGGCCGTGCGTTGCACGAGTCAGGTGAGTACCGCGTCGCGCTGCGGCGCGCGCTGCCGGGCGAGCGAGTCGTCGCGCAAGTGCTGCGGCGGCGCGGCGAGCGCATCGAAGGACGGTTGCTCGAGGTGCTGCGCGCGAGCGAAGAGCGTGCCACGGCGCCGTGCGGACACTACGGGGCCTGTGGCGGCTGTTCCCTGCAGGATCTGGCCTATTCCGGCCAGTTGCGCGCGAAACGCGGGCTGGTCGAGCTCGCGCTCGCGAACGCGGGCGTTCGCGTCGCTGTCGAGGCCGTGCTCGGAGCCGCGTCGCCGCTGCGCTACCGCAACAAGATGGACTTCACCTTCGGCACGCGCCGCTGGGTCGAGGTCGGCGAGGCCGAGGGCGCGGCGCGCGACTTCGCGCTCGGGCTGCACCCGCGCGAGCAGTTCCGCAAGGTGCTCGACGTCGAGCGCTGCGAGATCCAGCCCGAGCCCTTCGACCGCATCCTCGCGAGCGTGCGGCGGCTCGCGCTCGAGCTGAAGTTGCCCGCATGGGATCTCGTGAAGCACGAAGGGCTGCTGCGGCACGTCGTGTTGCGCACGAGCGTCGCGACAGGCGAGATCCTCGTGCAGCTCACGACCTCAAGCGAGGATCGAGAGCTCGTGCAGCCGTACGTCGCGGCGTTGCTCGCGGCGCATCCGGAGATCACGACGCTGGTGCAGGCGATCAACTCGCGAGGCGCGACCGTCGCTTACGGCGAACGTGAGCTCGTCCTGCACGGCACCGGTTCGATTCGCGAGCGCCTCGCGGGCCTGATGTATCGCGTTTCCGCCGCGAGTTTCTTCCAGACCAACACCGCGCAGGCGGAAAGGCTGGTCGAAGTCGTGCTCGAAGAGACCGCTCCCGCGGCGCACGAGCGTGGGCTCGACCTGTACTGCGGTGCGGGAACGCTGACGCTGCCGCTCGCGCGCCGCTGCGCGCACGTGCACGGCGTCGAGCTGGTCGAGGCCGCGGTCGCCGATGGGCGCCGCAACGCCGTGGAAAACGGGCTCGGCAACGTCGAGTTCAGTTCAGGCGACGTGCTCGCGTGGTGCGAGGCGCGGGGTGCGCTCGAGTGCGACTTCGTCGTCGTCGACCC
>JABWBL010000022.1 GCA_013360535.1 Planctomycetaceae bacterium | reverse complement strand
GCAGGCCGCATCACCGCGCTGCGCGACATGGGGAAGAGCCACTTCCTCGCGCTCGCCGCGAACGTGATGCGCCAGATCCTCGTCGATCACCACCGGCGGGGAGAGGCGGCGAAGCGCGGCGGCGACTGGCAGCGCGTCTCGCTCAGCGTGGCGGCGCACCTCGCGCCGGAGGAGCAGATCGACTTCGTCGCGCTGGAGGACGCGCTACAGGTGCTCGCGGGCCTGGACGAGCGGCAGGCGCGCATCGTCGAGCTGCGCTTCTTCGGCGGGCTCTCGACCGAGGAGACCGCGCGCGTGCTCGGCATCTCCACCGCCACGCTCACCCGGTCCTGGAAGGTCGCGCGGCTGTGGCTCGCGCGCGAGCTGGGACCGACCAAGTGAATTCGAGTTTCATGCCCACGCTGCGCCTCATCGCCCTCTCGCTCGCCCTGCTCGTTTCCGCCTGCGCTGGTCCGCGCGTGCTGCATGAGGACGTGCTCGAGTGGCAGGAGCGCGAGAGCGTCGCGCGGCCCGAGGCAAGCCGGGGCGCGCGCAAGACCGAGCTCGACGAGGTGCGGACGCTGCGTGCAGCCGACGAGCTGGCGCGGGCGCGCCAACTTGCGCTCGCGCTCGCTGCGGAACACCCGGTCGACTTCGAGGCGCTGCTCGCGGCGTCGATCGCGGAATCCGATCAGGTCTTCCTGCTCCCCGAGGACGACAAGGAGTCGCGCAACCTCGCCGCATCGAGCGCGCTCTGGTTCGCACGCCGCGCCGTACTCTCGGCTCATCTGGCTCCTTCCGTCGATGCCCAGCTCGCGTGGACGCTCGGCACGACGACGCACCTGCAGCCGATGGGCGAGCGCGCCGCCCACGCGCGCGAGACACTGGAGTGCGCGGATCGTGCACTGACCGTGGAACCCGACAACGCCACGGCGCTCGCGACCGTCGCGCTCGTCAACCTGCGCCTCGAGACGCTGCCGTGGATCGCGTCGCTGATGGCCTCGGGCTTGCCGGAGTCGAGCCTCGCGAAGGCCGAAGCGAGCGCGCGCAGCGCCGTGAAGGCCGTTCCTTCGCGGGAAAACCGCCTGATCCTCGCCAAGGTGCTCGTCGCGGCCGAGCGCAAGGCCGAAGCGCGCGCCGAGCTCGAGGCCGCGCTCGCCGCAGCGCCGCAACACCCGCGCGACCACGCGCTCGAGAGCTCCGTGCGCGCGCTGCTCAAGGAACTGCGCGACTGACGCGCGTCACAGCGTCCAGAGCGTGAGCCAGCCGAGCAGGTAGCGGTAGCCGATCACGAGCGGGAACACGAGGTGCGCCATCGCCAAGGCCTGCAGCAGGCCGCGGCGCCAGTGCCACCCGTAGAAGCGCTGGAACGCGAGCGTCCACCACAGGATCAGCACGGCCTCGGTCGCCGCCGTCACGGCCACTTCCGCCGTCGCGGGGTCCGCGGAGTTCGTGAGCTTGCCCACGGCGAACCCGACGCCGACCTGCGCGTACAGCACGGCGAAGGCGACGAAGTTGAGCGCGAGCACCGCCTGCTCGATCAGCGTGCGCTTGCGCCGCGTGTCGAACAGCGCGAGAACGAGCGTCACCGGCGGCACCAGCAGCGCGAGCAACGCGCGCGCCCAGCGCTCGTGGACCTCGCGAAACTGCTGCGCGAGCTCCCCCACCGCCCCTCCACTCGCCTCGACTTGCTGGCGGAAGGCCGCGTCGAAATGCAGGTCGTACAACTTCCCCTCGAAGCGCGCCTCGAGCGCCGAGCGCAGCGACGGCACTTCCAAGTACGGCGCCGCGAGGAAGTACAGCACGTTCGCGAGCAGGAACAGCTGCACGGGCTTCAGGTAGCGGATGCGCGCGCCGCGGCAGTACTCGAACGCCAGGAATCCGGGCCGGAGCCCGAGCAGCACCAGCGATCGCAGCGTTTTCGCGTCGTACCGAACGAGCCCGCTCCAAACTTGCCGCGCCTGCTCCGCGAGCGTCAGCTCCTCGCGCACGAGGCTCTTTTCGCCGCAACTCGCGCAATACGCGCCCGTCACGACCGCCCCGCACGTCGCGCAGGTCCTCGTCTCGCTTCCTTGCATGCTCGCCCGAACGATAGCGCACGCTCGCCGCCCCACGACTTCGGCCTCCGCTGGAACTCCGTCCCACTCAGGCTCGGGGGTGCTAGCCTCGGCGAGCGTGAGCCTCGCGGGTCCGCTCTTCAGCCTCGTGCTTGCGCTGGCCGCGAGCCTGCCGCTGCCGTGCCTCGTGTACTTCGTGGCGCGTCGCCTCGGATGGAAACGTGGCCTGCGTGCGCTCGCGCTCGTGCTCGCCGCCCTCGCGAGCTGCCTGCTCCTCAGCCTCGGCTTCCTCGCGCTCCAGGAGCCGGGCCCACCGACGCAGCACTCGCAATTCGCCGGCCTCGATGTCGTGCTCACCTGGAGCATCTTCGGCCTCACCCACGCCCTCGTCCTCGTCACCCTGCTCGTTCTCGACCGACGTTCCCCGCGCGCGACCGGCCCGCGGCGCCGAGATTTCTGAGCGCGCAGCGTTGCAAGGCGGTCGCTCGCGACGAGTACGGTCATGAGACACGACTTGGTCACGCTGTTCGGGCGCTTTCGCGAGGCCGGGGACACGGAGGCGCTGGGGCGAGCGTTTGACGACTGCGGAGCGGAGCTGCTGCGTGTCGCGCGGCATCTCGGGGCATCGCGAGCGGACGCGGAAGACCTCGTGCAGGCGACGTTCCTGACGGCGATCGAGAAGGCGCACACGCTCGAGCGCGGCCGCGATCCCATGCCGTGGCTGGTCGGCATCCTGGTGCTGCACGCGCGCAACTTGCGGCGCAAGCGCGGGCGCACGACGGAACTTCAAGATCTGGCACGCCACGAACCTCCGGATGAGGCACTGGAGCGCGCGGAACTGCGTGCGAAGGTCGCCGCGGCGTTGGAGGAGCTCCCTCGACGCTATTCGGCGGTGCTCGTCCCCTATCTCGCCGGTGAGTTCAGCTCAGACGAGATCGGAGCGCTGACGGGCCGCGCTCCCGGCACCGTGCGCATGCAGGTCCATCGTGGGCTCGAGCTGCTGCGGCGCGCGCTCGGCAAGACGTTCCTCGCGTGGTTCGTGGAACCGCCGCAGTTGCGGAGAATGCGCTCCGAGCTGCTCGAGAGCGCCTGCCGCGCCCGCGGGCTGGCAGTGCCGGCGACGAAGGTCGCGTTTGCGCCGATGGTGGCGCTGTTCGCCGTGCTCGCGCTGCTCGTACTCGGCGGAGTGCGCTGGTTCGGAGCGTCGGCGGAGTCCGCGGCGTACGAGCTCGGCACCGCCGCGACGTTCGATTCGTCGGCCACGTCGGCGGTGCCTTCGTACAGCGCGACAGCGCCGAGCTCGAGCCTCGAAGCCCGCGTCGAACCGGAGCGGGCGGCAGGATCAAGCCTCGCGCAGCGCGGCTTGCGCGGTCGGCTCGTCGATGGGAACGGCGTTCCGCTCCCTGGCATCGAGATCCGGCTCGGCGTGATCTCGAGCGAATGGCTGAACAAGCCCATCGATCGGGTGGCGTCGACACCGGATGTCGAGCGCTCGCGCTGCGTCACGGACTCGGAAGGTCGTTTCGTGCTCGCTGGCGCGCGTCGCGGCGACATGCACGTGCTCGGCATCGACTGCGGCGGGCCGCGGGGGCACCTGCACTGGATCGAGGACTCGCCGACGCCCGAGGGGGAGCTCGAGCTCGGCGACGTCTCGATCGGTGCGCGTGTCGTCGTGACAGGCCGTGTGGTCGATGCGGATGGAGCACCGCTCGCGGGCGTGCGCGTGCGACCGGGACTTGAAGCCAAGGGGATCGGGTCGCTGACCTCGGTGGAGGCCCTGGCCAACGAACTCCGCGGACGGCTCTCGATGCAGGAAACCGCCGCCTGGGCGTGGGAGTGGTTCGAGCGGTTCCCCGTGCCGACCGTGGGGAGTGGAACGGACGGCCGTTTCCGTGTGGAGTTGCCCGCGAGCACGACCGCGCTGCATTTCGATCGCGCAGGATTCGTGGAGAGCCATGCGGAGGGACTGCAGCTCGCTTCGGGCGCCGTGGAGCTCGGCGATGTGCGCATGGAGCGCGGACGCTCGGTGCAAGGGCATGTGCGCGACAGCGAAGGCAAGCCGCTCGAAGGCGTCGAGGTCCGGATTGGCGTGCAGGAAGCGGAAGGACAGCCGGCGACGATGTTTGCCGCCACCACGGAGGCCGAGGGGCGTTTCGAGCGCTCGGCGCTCGCGGCAATCGGGCCCGTGTTCGTCGCTGCGCGACGGAAGCCGACGCACGCATGGCAGCTGGAACGCTTCGAGAGCAGCGCGCAGCTCGATCTGCGCCTCGCGGCGACGTCGACCTTGGTCGTGCACGTGCACGATGCGGCGGGTTCGCCGCTCGACGACGTCGAAGTGCAGCTCGTCCCGCTCTCGATGCCCAAGCAACGGCCCAACGTGCTCGCGCGTTGCGATCGCGACGTGCGCCGCGGAAGCGGCGACGTCCTGTTCGACGCGCTCGCGCCGGGCAGTTACTTCCTGTGGGCGAGCAAACCGGGTTTCGCCACGGGCTCGGAATCCGTGGAGCTTGGTTCAGCGCCGGCGGAAGTCACGCTCCGCCTCGGTGCGGCTCACGAACATCGTGTCCTCATCGTCGACGGCGGCGACGGAAGTCCGGTTTCCGGCGCGAAGGTCCTGCTGGTGTCCGGGGGCGGCTCGACCTTGACGGATTCGACCACGGGCGTCGACGGCCTCGCGAGCTTGACGATGCCGGCGATCTCTGAGCCACGCGAGCCGACGCTCCGCGTGTGGCACCCCGAGTTCGCGGTGGCGCTCAGCATTCCGCTGAGTTTGCAGGAGCAGCCGCAGCGCATCGAGCTTGGGCTCGGGGGAAGCCTGCGTGTCCAGGTGCTCGAACGCGGCCGACCTGCCGCGACTCCGAAGACCCTTCGCCTCGAGACCTTTGCCCGCGAGCTCGCTCCCCTGCAGGCGACGACCGATGCCGCAGGCGTGGCGATTTTCGAGCGCGTCGCGCCGCGCACGTGGACCTACGACCTGCTCGAACCCTCCGAGATGCCTCCGGCGCTCGAGCGCGCGGCGGATCCCGAACGAGGTGTCCAGCTCACGGGACGCGTCGGAGTGCGCGGGAACGAACGTACGGACCTGGTGCTCGAGCTCGTGCCGGGCTTCGAGGCTCCGGAGGGCGCGACGGCGCGCGTGCTGGGCCGCGTGCACCTCGAAGGAGCGACGAAAGATCTCCGCGTGCACCTCAGCGGCATGGGTGAGTTGTCGAAGTTCGAGCGCGAACTTGTGCTCGACCGTTCTGGTGACTTCGACTCGGGGCTCCTCAAGCCCGGCAAGTACGTCGCGTGGCTGAGCTTCCAGCGCATGACCGACGAGGACTTCTCGACGCCGTGGCGGGATGTTCTCGAACTCGCTCCCGGTGAAGTCCGCAAGCTCGACCTGCAACTCGCGCGCATCCGAGTGGAGGTGCGGGTCGTCGAGGGTCGGGGCAAGTCCGTGCCGGACGCGCACTTCGAGATCCTCGACCGAACCGGGCGGAGGCTCGGCGACATGCTGCTTTCGTCCGATGGGGACGGGCGCGGTGCGTTCTCGCTGTACCAGCCCGGCGACTACAGCGCGTTTGCGGAGCATCCGACGCGCGGCTTCGCGGAGAGCACGTTCACGGTGAACCCGGCTGAGAAGCAGCTCACGCTCGAGCTGAAGCTCGATCCCGGCGTCGCCTGCTCGGGAACGCTCAGCGCGCCGGAGGAGCTCCTCGCTGTCGATACGCGCGGAGGGCGTTGGCTCAGTCTGTACCTGCGCCGCGTCGACGCTCCCTCCGAACGCTCGCGCCATGTCCGAGTGCCGGCCGACGCGCAGGGTCACGGCAAGTTCACGCTGTCGGGGCTGCGCGCAGGCCGCTACAGCGCTTCACTCGGGTCCTCCGGCCCGGCGCGCTCCGTTCCGATCGAGTTCGAGCTCGGCGCCGGAGGCACGAACGGCCTCGCGCTCGACTTCAAGGTGCAGCCCCGCTGATCCGCGAGCGGTTGCGGGAAGCGCGGGGCGAGCCCATGATCTTCGCCCCCATGGAGCATTTTGATCCGAACGCAGCGGCGCTTCCCGACAGCGGCATCTTTGGGCTCAATGCGAGTCTCGAGGAGGCGGCGGTGCACGTGTTGCCGGTGCCGTTTGATGCGACGGCGTCGTATCGCAAGGGCGCGTGGAAGGGGCCGGACGCGATCTTGCGCGCGAGCCGGCAGGTGGACCTGTTCGATGCGTTCACGGGGCGGCCTTACGAGCAGGGCATGACGATGCTCGAGCCGGACGTGCGCATCGCGACGCTCAACCGCAACGCGTCGGTGCTCGCGGATCAAGTGATCGCGGCTGGGGGCGCGCACCACGGCGATCCGGAGCTCGAGGAAGCGGTCGCGCAAGTCAACGAGATCTCCGAGGAAATCAACACACGCGTCTACGAGGCGACGAAGCAGATCCTCGCGGCGAAGAAGCTCCCCGCGCTCGTCGGCGGCGACCACTCGACGCCGTTTGGCGCGATTCGGGCCTGTTCCGAGGCTTTTTCGGACTTCGGCGTGCTGCACTTCGATGCGCACGCGGACCTGCGCGTCGCCTACGAGGGCTTCGAGTGGAGCCACGCGTCGATCATGGACAACGTCGAGCGCAAGCTGCGCGGCGTGACGCGGCTCGTGCAAGTCGGCATCCGCGACTTCTGCGAGGAAGAGAGCGAGCGCATCAGCAACTCGCGCGGTCGCATCGTCACCGTCTACGACCGCGAGTGGTCGCGCGCGCGCCTCGCGGGCTCCGGCCTCGTCGACTTCGTGCGCCTCAAGCTCGCCGAACTCCCCCACAACGTCTACGTCTCCTTCGACATCGACGGCCTCGACCCGGCGCTGTGCCCCAACACCGGCACGCCCGTGCCCGGCGGCCTGCGCTGGGACGAGGTCAACCTGTGGCTCGAGGAGCTCGCGCGCTCGGGCAAGCGCGTCGTCGGCCTCGACCTCAACGAGGTCAACCCCGGCTCCGCCGCCGACGACGAGGACAGCTGGGACGCGATGGTCGGCGCGCGCCTGCTCTACAAGCTGATCGGCGTCGCGCTGATGACGCGGCGCAGCTGACGCCCGCGCCATCGGTAGCCACCGTCGGGCAGCCGGACTACTCTGGGCAGCGAAGATGCGCCCGGCGTCAAAACTCCTGCTGGCCCCGCTCGCGTTTGTTGCCGCGCTGGGGTGGTTCGTCGCGTGCCAGCAAGAGTCCGAAACAGAGGTTTCCCGGTGGGAACTCCGGATTCCGCAGCAGGACCTGAGCAAGCCGCTCGAGCACGTGTTCTCGGCGGAGCAGGCGCGAGTGATCGGACGCTTCGTCGACGAGCGCGGGGAACCCTTCGCGTTCGAGCAAGTGGCAGGAATGAGCCTCGAGATCGTCCCCGATCGTCGCTACCACTGGCAGTTCCGATTCATGGGGACGACCGATGCCGACGGCAACGCCGAACTCGCGGGCGAGACGTGGTGCCGCGAACCGCTGGGCAAGTGGCGACCGGGATATCGACTCGAGTTCGAATGCTGGCGGGACCGACGTCCACTTTCGGGGAGCACGCCGCCGATCTCGTGGGAGCACGATCCTTTGCACCGCGACGGTGGGTTGATTCAGGTGGGCACGATCGTGTTGCGTCCGCGGGAACTTCGCGAGTACGTGACCGGCCGGGCGATCGATCTGCTCGGCGTACCGGCGAACGCAGCTCTGCCGACCCTTCATGACGAGATCGCGTGCGTCACGGAGGGTCTCGTTGAGCATTCAGGAGAATTCTCGCTCGCCTGCGACGAATCGGCCGACGAGCTCACGCTGCGCTTTGCGTACCTCGGCAAGGTGGTCCATGAACAGCGAGTGCGCCGAGGGACGAAGAACCTGCAGGTGACCCTGCCGATCGACCAACGCACTGCGGGGTTCGAGGTTCCCGTCCTGACCGGGGGGATCGTGGAGCTGGCGGACCTCGATTGCCGCGAGGAAATCCTCGGCTCGACCCGCTATCTGTGGGATCCAGAGCGTTCGGAATCGGTCCTGCGTTGGTCGGGGGTTGTCGAGGGGCAGTACCGCGTGACCGTCGGCCTCCATGGGCACGAGCTTGCGAGCACCGAGTGGCTGAACGTCACGCCGGGAGCGCGAGTTGTCAGTGCTCCGCTCGACCTTCTTCCGCTCCTGCGTTCCGTGCGCGTGCGCGTGCTCAGCCGCGATGGCAATCCGATCCTCGGCGCGCAGGTCCACGATCCCGCAAGCGGACGGCGGATCGCGAAGACGGACGGTGCTGGCGTCGCGAGCTTCATCTCCGGCGGCGTGAAGCACGAGGCGTGGGTCCTTGCGCTGGATCACTCCGCGCGGCTCGTCGAATTGCAGCCCGACGGCACCGTCTTCCTCGAACGCGCGCCAATCACTCGCATCCGTGTGCCCTCCATCGAGCACGGCGTCGGAGGACGGATCGATGCGTGCCTGACGTTCGCCTCCCCGCCCCGACCTGGCGATGAACCCGCGACTGAGGGCCTCGAGTTCGAGCTTTCGCTCAAGGTTGGCCAAGTGAACGAACTTGGGCTCCCTTTCCAGCAGAGCTGCGACATTCATCTGCATGAATGCCGACGTGGGGCGGAGTCTGCAGGAGTCTGGTCCAGCTACATCGAGGGCACCCGGGACGGCGACCGCCTGAAGATCGAGTGGCCCGAGGACTTGCTCGCCGAGGCCTTTGAGGAGCTGTCGAGACGCTGACGATGCAGCGCGCGGCACTGCTCTTGTGCGTCGTGCTCGCGCTGGTTGCGGCGTTGGGGTGGTTCGTTGCAAAGGAGCGAGTGACGAGAGATCCCGTCGCTGTCGCACCCGTGGCGCGAGGCGTGGAGGAGCGAGATTTCGAAGACGGCGGAGCGCGCGTCGCAGTGGCCGTCGAGCCGGAACCAACTCCGGCAGCGGAAACGTCTTTGCCTGCGGAGGAGGAATCGAGCCAGATCCGGCAGCTGCGCGTTCGCGTGCTCGACGGGGACACGGGCGAGCCGGTGCACGAAGCCGGCGTGTACTTGGAGCCGGAGTCCCCTCGAATGCAGCCACGCGGGCTGCGTGGGCTCGGGAGCATCGGTTACGGCGAGACAGCGGAGGACTTCGCGCGGAGAGAGCCGTATTTCGTGGACGCGGACGAGGAGTTTCGCTGCCTCGGCGACGGCATCACGGATTCCGACGGCGTGGCCATCGTGGAGCTGGAGGCGCCGCTGCCGTGGATCCGCGTGCGCAAGGGCGGGCGTTTTGGCATGAGTCGTTGTCCAGCGCGCTCCGACAGCGTCACGATCCTGCTCGGACCGCTCGAACAGCTCGAGATCGAGGTCGTCGACGCCTCGGGTCGCCCGGCGGAGGGAGCGCTGGTCGTGGAGCTCCAGCACTCCCGCATGGAGTTCACGGATCGCACCGGCCGGGTGAGGGTACCGGTGATCGCCACGCGGCGCGGCGATGCGGCCGAGAAGCTCGATTTCCTGTTGCCCCTGGCGGATACGCAGCCGCCGCGGCACGTGATTGGTTCCGGCGAATCGCCGAATGCGCCGCTGCGCTTCGTGCTCGGCGATTGCGGCACGCTCGAGCTCGTCGCGACATCCGACGGAGCGCGCATCGAAGGGTTCGACCTTGAGTTCCGGGTCCGGATCCATTCGCGCGAGGGCGAGGAGTCCGGGAGGACGCTGGACCACTGGCAGACGGCTCTTTCGGGCTCGGTCCGGTTTCCTCACGTCTCGCCGGGTCGCAGGCTTGGCTGCTGGATCGTCGAAAATGTCCCGTTCCCCGACCTGATTTTCCAGCGGGTGCAGCTCGACAGCACCGAGCCCGGCCGCGCCGTCACCGTGCGCGAGATCCCGGTGCAGCGCGGCCTGGTGCGCTTCCGCGGAATTGCCGTCGACGAAAGTGGCTCGCCGCTGGCCAAGGCTTGGGTCAACGCGGAGACCGACGCAGTGGTGAACGGCGAGCTGCGGCCGAACTATCTCGCTCTGGACGGTGGCGCCGCGAACGACGCTGGCGAGTTCGACCTGCTCGAATTCTGGGACGATCACGGTCGCCTCCCCGACTGGGAGCCCGGCTCCTCGTTCGAGTTCGAAGGGCTCTGCAATGGCGTTCTCTACGTCGCCACCGTGCGCACGCCGCCTTGGAGCTGTCACGCGAGTGTTTCCCGCTTGCGCTGGCTCGATTTCGGCACGGTGACGTTCCGTCGAGCGCCGCCGGGCTGGCAATCTCGCTGAGCGCTACTTCACCGGCTCGAGCGTGAGGCGCAACCAAGGGATGCCGTCGCGGAAGCGGCCGGTGTCGGCGTCGTAGGTGCTCGAGGTGCGCGTGCGCCAGCCATCGAGCTCGGCGCGGATCGAGGTCGGCGTCCGCGGGAACGATGCGCGCAGGACTCCGGTCGGGTCGGTCACGCCGACGAGCGTGTCGTCGAACAGGAGCCGCACTCCGGCGAGCGGGCTGAGATCGGCGGCGTGGACGAGCACTTCGATGCTCCAGCCCGGCGCGAGCTCGCGCACCACGTGCACTCCATCGAGTGTCGGCACGACCTCGCCCCAAGCAGTCTGCCTGCCCTCGGATTGAATCCGAAAGCGCACGCTGCGCCCGAGCGGAGCCCAGTCGAGCCGTCCGATCCCGTCGTCGACGAACACGTTGCAGCTGGCGGTCCGCTCGGCGTCGACAAGGTCGATCCAGACGGCGATGCTCCGGATCCGCTCGCCCGTGGCAGGGTCGAGCGCCTCGAACGTGGCGCTGCCGTGCGGAGCGTCGTCGCGCACGCGAAAGTGCGGCGGCGCGTCGCCGGGATTCCAGACGAGCGCGCGCGGCTCGACCTCGATCAGGCCGGTGGCCTGCGCTTCGAGTTGGAAGGCCCTCGCGGGCAGCTCGACACTGCCTCGCCCCGCGCGACGACCGTCCTCCTCGCTCCACTCGATGCGCACGTGGTGGCCGACCGGCTTGCCTTCGGTGGGCAAGGCGCGGATGTACAGCGGGCCGTCGTACGTGCCCGTCCCGCTCTCAGCCGTGCAAGTGAGGCGCACGATCTCCGGCTCGGCGAGCTTGCGGAGCACGAGCTCGCGCTCGGTCACTTCCCCGGCGACGAGGGTGACCTCCAGCGTCGTCGGCGCGTGCCCGTCGACCTCCGCACCGAGCGTGTAGCTCCCCGCGGGAACCGCATTGAAGCTGAACCTGCCGCCCTCGTCCGTCGGCACGCGACGCGGCCGGTTGGTGGAACTCGTGAACGATGCGCCGGGGGCATCGAGTCGCGCCCACTCCCCCGCGAGCGCGCGCCCCGAGTCGTCGCGCAGGACGCCGGTGACCCGAGCGCGCGCCTCGAGCTCGATCCTGACCGGCTCGGGATGGATGCCGACGATCGTCGGGACCTCGGCGCTGCCGAACCAGAGTCCATCGCGAGTCGAGAGCGAGAGCGCGTAAGGCGGGGCGCCGGCGATGCCACTCGCCGTCGGCCGGAAGCGCACCCACGGCTGCGGTGTCCACCTCACTGTCGAGTGTGCGCTGTCGAAGGCCTGCTTCGGATTGGCGCTTTTCAGCACGGGCATGAGCGACTCGGCCTCGACACCCGCGGGCAGGCTCAAGGCAAGGGAGTACGTCGGACCGAGCGGAATCGCGAGCTCCACAGGCGCCTCCGCTGCCGCCGCTCCGTCGAACTCCACGAAGCGGGGGAACTCCTGACTCGCGCCGGAACGTGTCTGGATCAGGTCCTGCCCGGCTTCGTTCTCGGCGAGCAGGATCCGCACGTTGCCGCGCGCTCGCCGCTCGGCCGAGAGCTCGACTTCGAGCCAACCTTCGGAGTTCGTCGCGACGGGCTCCCACGAGTCCGCTTCCCGCTCGACGCGCGCCTCGAAGTGCGCCGCCGGTTCGCGCGTGCGCCCGTCGACCAACCGGACTCGCGCGACCGTCCGCACCGTCGAGCCCGCAGCGTTCGCCGGAGTCGCCTCCACCACGGCGCGCGGCGTCTCGAGCTCGAGCGGAGCCTCGGCGGCGTCACGAGCGAGCCCTTCTTGCGGCGCGCTCGCAACGAGCTCGGGCCGCTCGGCCTCACGCGAACGCCACAAGAGCAGCAGCAAGATCACCAGCGCGACAAGCGCGACGACGAGCTTCTTCACGACAGGTGACCTCCTGGTCCGGGGTGTGCCGACCTTCGGGACTTCGATCCGGTCGAGCGCGAGACGGTCTGGGCGCCCCATGCCGTCCGCCACTTCACGCGATCGAACTCCCCCACTGCCTCGACGTCGCCATGATGCGACCGCGCTGCTCGTCCGTCTGTTGAAGTCCCGCAAATGGAGGTCGCGGCGCCCGCTCCCAAGAGGAACGGACGCCGCGCGTCGGGGAGGCGAGAACTTGGAGTGCGTCAGGGCTGCACGGTGAACTGGATGCCGTCGCTCAGGCCGGTGCCCGAGGGCGAGCCCGAGTCGCGCATCCAGAACTGGCCGTACACCACGGTGCCGACGGCGAGGTTGCCATCGACGCCGGACTGGATGCGCGCGTTCATGTCGAAGTGGAAGACACCGCTGCAGTCGATGCCGGTCGCGGCGCCGCCGGAGTTGAGCACGGGCGTGCGCAGCTTGGGCGAGGAGACGCAGCGCGTGCCGCCCTGGAACGGCGCGGAGCCGGGCAGGTAGCCGTAGTAGAAGATGCCCAGCTCGTTGTTGCGCACGTAGTGCAACTGGATGTCGAAGGCGTGCGGGCTGGAGAGGCTCGCGAAGCCCCAGGAGTCGATCGCGGGCAGGCAGCCGAGGCTGTTGAGCTTCGCGGTGCAGTACGTGGTCGGCGCGCCGCCGGAGTTGAAAGGGTGCGAGCCCATGTCGGTGCGCGTGCCGTCGGCGTCGAGCGCGAGCAGCGGATCACCCGTGTCGATGCAGGGCGAGCCGGGGAGCAGGCGCAGGTCGCCAGCCACCTCGTCGACGAACAGCGGGTCGAGGTCGATGTTGCCCGAAGAGCCCGCGAGCGCGGCGTTGCCGTTCGACCACGCGAGCTCGGCAGCGACGAAGCCCTCGTAGTTGGTCGTGTTGCCCCACGCGATCGAGCTCGTCACCGTCGCGCTCGAGCCGCTCTCGCTGTCGAAGCCATCGTCGCCATTGCCGACCGAAGTCGCGTGCTCGAGCGTGAACGAGCCCGCGCGCAGCAGGAAACCGTCCGAGTTGCAATCCCAGGCCGTGAGGAAGCGTGCGCTGGCGAGCGCCGACAGGTCGAATCCGAGGTACCCCGAGCGGTCGACACGGACATGCTCGAGCGTGACGAGCGGGCCATCGCAGTTGATGGCCGGTCCGGTGCCGCTTCCCGCGAAGCGCACGAGCGCGCCGCGCAGGTTGCTGCCTTCGTCGGTCGCGGTGAAGGCCACGCCGCGCCAGCCGCCGGGCCCACCCGTCGAGGGCCCGTTGTTGTTGGTGTCGCCGCCGTGCGCGTCATCCGTGGTGCTGGTGAACACGACGGGCCGCGCGAGCGTGCCGCGCGTCACCAGGCGTCCGGCCGAAGCGACCGACGTCGTTCCCGAAGCCGCCTTGAACACGACGCCGCGCCCCAGCGTGAGCGTGCGCCCGGCCGGAATCGTGATCGTCTGGTGCACGAGCGCGCCGCCGGGAATGTTCGCTTCCTCGAGCGAAACGTCCGTCTCCAGCAGGCCGTCGATGACGCTCAGGTAGTTGCCGGCGTTGCCCGCGAGCGTGCAGGACGAGAAGCCCGGCACCGCGTCGATCTCGGCGTTCTGGATCGCGACCGAGTTGCAGTTGGTGACCGAGAGCCGCACCGCCGTCGGGCGCGCGGTGCCGCTCAGGTCGAGCCCGCGGTAGCCGCCGCTGTCGATCGAGCAGTCCGTCATGACGATGTCGGCTCCGTCGAGGATGATCGAGCCGCTCGTGCCGCTGCCGGCGAAACGCACCTCCGTGTTCTCGAGCACGCTCGCGCCCGAGGTGGCGTCGAAGCGCAGGCCGCGCCAGTGGCCGGGTGCACCACTCGAGGGGCCGTTGTTGTTCGTGTCGCCCGCGACCGAGTCGTCGGCGACGCTCGTGAAGACGATCGGCTCTGCCGCAGTGCCTTGCGCGAGCAGGGTGCCACTCACGTTGAAGGCTGTAGTCCCGGATGTGGCCTTGAAGACGACGCCGGGCTCGAGCGTGAGCGTGAGACCCGCAGGAACGACGAACGCGACGGCGCCGACGATCACGCCGCCGGGCAAGTTCGTGGGCGCGAGCGTGAGGCTCGTGGCGAGCGTTCCGTTCGAGATGCGCGCGAAATTGCCGCCGTTCCCGCTGACCGTGCAGTTGCTGAAGCCGCCGAGGGCCGTGAAGGGCACGAGGGCGAGCGCATCGCTCGCGCAGCTGGTGATCGTGCAATCCTCCAGCGTGGGCGACGAGGTGCCCGAGAGGTCGATGCCGCGGTAGGCGCTGCCGGTGACGTCGCACTCGCGCAGCACGATGTCCGCCGCGTCGAGGACGATGTTGGAGCCGGTGCCGCTGCCGCCGAAGCGGATCTGGCAGTGCTCGAGCACGCTGGCGTCCGAGTCGGCGCCGAACGCGAGGCCACGCCACGCACCGGGATTGCCCGGCGTCGAGCCGCCGAGGACGGTGGTGTCGTTGTCCTCGGTGAAGACGATCTTCTGGCTCGCGCTGCCGCGCGCATCGAGCGTGCCGAGGATCGTGAACGTGCTCGTGCCGGAGAAGAAGCGCAAGATCGCGCCCGGCTGGATCGTCAGCGTCTGGCCGGCGGGGACGGCGATGCTCGCGGCGATCGTGTAAGTCTGGCCGGCGAGCAGCGGGCCTCCGGCGCCGTCGAAGACGTTGCCGCTGAGGGCCGTCTGCGCGAGGGCCGCGGGCGCCGAGAGGAAGGCGGAAACGAGCAGGAGGGCGAGTCGGGGGCGGGCGAGCATGGCAGGGGCTCAGGATGGGTCTGGGGACGGGGCCGACGTGGCCCCACGACCCGCTCCTGCGCAAAAGGCCCCCGAACTGGCCGGAGAAATCCTCGAATTTCCGCCGGACGGCCCGGCAGGCCGTTGAAGAAGCGCTGCGTGCCGGGTTCCGACCCGGAAGGGTCAGGGCGAGGAGGCCGACCGGAGGCGAATCCCAGTGGGGTCGGCTCGCGATCGGCCGACGCCGCCCTGGCCTTTCGGGGCGCGGAACCCGGCCGCACGTCCTCTCGAACGGGCTGCTAGTTGCCGCTCTCGGCCCGGATGGCCTCGATCTGCGTGATCAGCCTGCGCACGGCTTCGGTGCGCGCATGGCGCGCGCCCAGCGACGCCTCGAGGATCGCCACCGACTCGCGCAGCTCGCGCTCGGCCTCGGGCGCCCGGCGCAGGTGCAGCAGCGCGA
>JABWBL010000523.1 GCA_013360535.1 Planctomycetaceae bacterium | reverse complement strand
GGGGGCCGTCGCGGCGGCCGCACCGGCGGCGGTTTGCGCCTCAGGGTTGCGGCGTTGCTCTTCCTGCAGGATCGAGTTGCAGATCTCGATGCACTCGTTGCAGATGTAGACCCCCGGCGGACCGGCGATCAACGAAGCGACGTGGTGCCGGCGCTTCTCGCAGAAGGTGCAACGCTCGATGTGACGGCCGCGATTGGACGAAGGGCTCATCTATGGCTTGGAGTCTAGCCCCTGTATCCCGCGAAGGCAGCGTCAGGGACTCAAAAGGACTTCTCGGGCCGGGGGAACCTTTTTCACGCCTGCAGTTGGTTCCGGATCGGAGGCGGGGAGCCGCTCCCGTAGGCGCGCGGAGGCAGGGCGCCCCCAAAGCAAATCCCGGAGCCGGGCGCAGGGCCCAGCTCCGGGTCTTGGGATCGGTGAACGTCGGTGGGGCCGAGGCCCGCCCGGGTTCAGCTCGCCGGGGTGATCGGGTGCGACGGGGCGACCACGTGGTCGATCAGGCCGAACTCCTTGGCCTCTTCGGCCGAGAAGAACTTGTCGCGCTCGCAGGCCTTGGCGATCTCCTTCGGAGTGCGGCCGGAGTGCTTCCCGAGGATCTCCTCGAGCGTCTTCTTCATCTTCAGGATCTCGTTGACCTGAATCTCCATGTCGAGCGCCGTGCCCTGCGTGCCACCCCAAGGCTGGTGGATCATCACGCGGCTGTTGGGCAGCGCGTAGCGCTTGTTCTTGGCGCCGCCGGCGAGCAGCACGGCGCCCATCGACGCCGCCTGACCGAGGCAGTAGGTCGCGACGTCGGGCGTCACGAACTGCATCGTGTCGTAGATCGCGAGGCCGGCCGTGACCGAGCCGCCGGGGCTGTTGATGTAGATGTTGATGTCCTGGCTCTTGTTCGTCTTGTCGAGGAACAGGAGCTGCGCCATCACGGAGTTCGCGACGTGGTCGTCGATCGCGGTGCCGATGAAGATGATGCGGTCCTCGAGCAGGCGCGAGTAGATGTCGTACGTGCGCTCGCCGCGGCCGGTCTTCTCGATGACGTAGGGGACGTAGTAGTTCGCTTGGGCGCTCATCGTGCTCCTTGTGGAGGCCTTGTCGGGGCTAGGGGAATAAGGCTTGAGCGGGCCGCGATCAAGCGGCCGTTCGGCGCGGTTCGGCCCCGAAATCGGGACGGCCGGCCCGCGCGGGTGGCGCGGACCGGCCGTCGGAAGAACTTGGCGCGTGTCGGCTCAGAGACCGTGAAGACCTTCACGGTCTCGCCGTCCGGCGCCGCCAGGCGACGGCGCAACGAGCATTCTGAGAGCGCGTATCCTCAGTTCTTCACGAGCTCTCAAGCCTTGGGGGCGACGAGCTTGGCGTTCTCGCGCAGGAACGCGCGGATCTTGCGCTCGAGGATCTCCATCGCGAGCTGGCCGAGCAGGTTCTGCTGCTGGTAGAAGTCGCGCACTTCCTCGAAGCTCGAGCGGTTGCGGCGCGCGATCGAGCGCAGCTCGCCGACGAGCTCCTGCTCGGCGACCTGGATCTTCTCGGCCTCGGCGATGCGCTCGATCAGGAAGTAGGCCTTGGAGGCCTTGGTCGCATCGGCGCGGGCCGACTGCTCGCGCGCGGAGAGCTCCTGCTCCAGCTCGTCGCCGCGCTTGCCCGACTGCTCGAGCTCCGCGCGCATCTGCGCGAGGCGGCCCTTGGCCTGCTCGTCGATCATCGCCGGCGGCAGGTCCATGGTGTGGGCCGCGATCAGGCGCTCGAGCAACTCGGTCTCGACGCGCTGGTTCTCGAGCTGCGTGTTGGCCTGCTCGAGGCCTTCCTTGGCGCGGCGCAGGAGCTCGGCCTCGTCGGCGGCGCCGATGATCTTCATCAGCTCCTCGCGCGAGGGCTGGATGATCTTGAACGCGTTCTTGATCTCGACGCGCGCGACGCCGGCCTTGCCGCGGGCGTCGGCGGCCTCGAAGTCCTCGGGGAACGTGATCGGGCATTCGACGGTGTCGCCGTCCTTCTTGCCGGTCATGGCCGCCTTGAAGGTCGCGCCGTCGACGCCCGGAAGCGTCGTCGAGGGCGAGATGCGCAGGCCGTCGCGCTCCCACACCTGCGCGCCCTCGTGCAGCAGCGTCACCTTGCACAGCGCCATGCCGTCCTCCGGCAGGCCGTCGTCGCCGATCGGCTCGGGGTGCGCCTGGTTCTTGCGCGCCTGGTCGATCGCGGCCTCGATCTCCTCGTCGAGGATCGGCGGGAGCGACGACTCGAGCTCGAGGCCCTTGTACTCGGCGAGCTGGAACTCGGGGCGCAGCGGGAACTCGAAGCTGTGCGCGAAGTCGACGCCGGCGAGCACCTCGCCGAAGTCGACCTGCGGGTTGTTCAGCGGGCGCAGCTTGTTCTCGTCGATGGCGCGCGAGTAGGCCTGGTTGACGAAGCGCATCGCCACTTCCTGGCGCAGCTCCTTGCCCTGCAGGCGCGCGACGACGTCCGCCGGCACGTGGCCGGGGCGGAAACCCTTGATCTTCATGCGCTTGCCGAGCTCCTTCAGCGCCTTCTGGAACTCGGCCTCGAACTCCGTGCTCGGCACGGTGAAGGAGACCTTGGCTTGGCAGGGCGCGGGGCGTTCGACGTTGATCTGCACGTGGAAGACGGGGGTGGTTGGACGAGGAAGGCCCGGGAATCCCCGGGCCGGAATTGGGGCGGAACACTCTACCCCCGGGATGGGCCGGGCGTCCACGCGCGAGGGCCCGGACTGGTTCCGGCGCCGATGCGGCCTATATTTCGGGCCGATGAAGCTCCAACTGCGCCAAGTGACCCGTCTCGAGGAGGCCCTGGGCCTCGCCGACCGCATCGACCGCTCGGCGGCCGAGTTCCACGCCCAGGTTTCCGACCTGCCTTACCCCGCGGGTGCGGCCGAGCGCGCGCTGCGGGCGCGTTTCGCCGCGCCGGAGACGGTGCTCGTCGTCGCCGAGGACGAGGCGGCGC
>JABWBL010000522.1 GCA_013360535.1 Planctomycetaceae bacterium | reverse complement strand
GGCCGCGGCCTCGAGTTTCGCGGGGCCGCGCTCGCTTTCCCGGGACGCGCGCGGTCCGTACCGTGGGCGCCCATGCAATCCGGGCCTGCCAGTCAAGCACCCGCGGGCTCGAGCGAGGTCCGGCGCTGGATCGTCGCCGCGCTCGTGCTCGGCCTCGCGCTGCGCATCTGGGAGGCGGCGACGTCGAGCCTGTGGCTGGACGAGCTCCACACGCTCTCCCACGCGAGCTTGCCGACACTCTCCGACGTGATCGCGCACGTGCGGGCCGAGGTCGTGCACCAGCCGCTGTTCTTCGGTTTCGTGCACCTGTTCGGCGGCTGGGAAGAAGGCGCCGCGCTGCGAGCGATTCCGGTGCTCTCGAGCCTGGTGCTGTTCGTTCCGGTGTTCGCGCTCGCCCGCACCGCCGGCGGCGGCGCACGCACGGCCGGGATCGCCTGTTTCCTGCTCGCGTGCCTTCCTTACGGAGTGCACTACTCGACGGAGTTGCGCCCTTACGCGTGGCTCTCGCTCTTCAGCGCCGGCGCCGCGTGGGCCGCGTTCTCCGAGCGCGACTCGAAGCTCCTGCGCCTCGTCGTGTTCGCGCTGTGCGTCGCCGCCGGTGTGCTGACGCACCGCGCGATGGAGCTCGTCGTCGTCTCGATCGGCTTCGCGCGGCTGTTCGTGAAGAGCCGCGACATGGTGCCGTTGTGGGGCCTGATCGTCGCGGGCGCACTCGCGGTGCTGCCGGAGGTTCCGTGGCTGCTCGATTACGCCGCAAAGGCGACCAGCGATCGTTTCGAGTATCAGGAGACCGTCGGCGGCTTCCACCTGCGACCGGCGTTGGTGAAGGAGGCGCTCGTGCTGCCGACGCGGCTGTTCGCGCCGGTTCTCGGGGCGCTCGGGCCGGGCTGGGCCCTCGTCGCCAAGCTCGCGGCAGGCGTCTTCTTCCTGTTGCTCGCGGGATTCGCGGGAGCCTGGTGGCGCACGCGGCGCAGCTCGGAACCGACGAGCGCTCCGTTGCGTGGGCTCTACCTCTACGGGCTCACGTGTTTCGCGATCACGTTCGTGCTGAGCTTCTACCGCTGGGACCGCCTGCCGCTGCAGTACTTCGCGACCGTCGCGTGGATCCTGCCGATTGCCGTCGCGCAGCTCGCGGAACGCTGGCCCGAGCGCTCGCAGCGTACGCTCGTCGCGCTGCTCGGCGCCGCGGTGCTCGTGCTCGGGATCGCACAGGCTGGCGGCCGCGACGCGGAAGACATGCGCGGCGCCGTGGCGCTTGCGCGTGAGACCGGTGCGAAGCTCTCGGCCCCGCTCTACACCGGGTTGCTCGTGCAGCCGTCGCTCTTCGAGCACACGCTGCCGTATCAGGCCTACGCGCGCGACTTGGAGCGCGTCGAGCCGGGTTCCGTGCCCGCGCCGGGCACGCCGGGCTTCGAACGTCCGGTCGTCGTGCTGCGCCGTGGCGAGATCAAGCTCGGCGAGGACCGCGCCTGGGATCCGATCGCGACCGGGCGACGTGTGCTCTCCGAGACAAGCGTCGACAGGTATCTCGCGGTCTACGTGTTCGTGCCCGAAGGCACGCAACCTCGTTAGGAACGAGCGACGCTGCGCTCGGCGCGCACGACGGTCAGGTTGTAGAGCGCGGCGACGATCTGTCCGAGGAGCCAGCCGATCGCGAAGGCCCACGCAGCGCCGATCGCGGCACCGCTCAGCGTGATCGCGAAGCCCGGCAGGTAGATCGCGAGGTGTTCGAGCAGGTCGCCGGGGCGCTCGCCCCCGCGCAGCACGAGCGCGGCAGTGACGGCGAAGATCGCGGCGGCGAACAGGCCACCGAGCGCGAGGCTCCACGAGCGCGCGTTCAGGCGCACGTGCTTCTCGAGCTCGGCCTGACGTTCGGCGAGCGACAGCGGCGTGCGCGGCGCGAGGATGCGGCCGAGCGCGTAACCGACGACGAAGGCGTAGCAGAGGCCGAAGATCGCGCCCCGCACGGACACGTCGTAACCGGGGAAGATCTGGCCGAGGCGGCCGAGGTGCTGGCCACGGTCCTCGCCCCCCTTGGCGACGAGCCAGAGAGTCGCTCCGCAGAGCCCGAGCCCCAGCACGAGGCCGGTCGCGATGCCCCAGGCGCGCGCGCTGGCGCGCTGGAGGGTCACATGAACGGAATCGCCGGTCGTCATCGGGTACACCTGACTAGATATGGTCGAGGAAGCCGCGGCTTTCCTCGAGCTCGGCCCGCGCGCGGAACACGAACGACGTGATCGCCAGCGTCAGGTTGCGCAGGAACGCGAACACCCAGCCGACGACGAAACCGAGCCAGAAGCCCCAGAAGGCGCCGGCGAGCGCGCCCAGGAAGCTCACCTCGTAACCGGGGAAGAACTGGCGCAGCAGCACCAGCGGGTAGGGATCGTCGGCCGAGCGGAAGAGGTGGATCAGCGTGGCCACGAGGACGAGCAGGCCGAGGGCGACGCCGACGGCGGTGCCGAGGCAGCGCTTGTGAAGGGGCGCGAAGGCGAGCTCGAGCTCACCCGCGAACTCCTGCTCCTCGGCTTGGTCCTTCGTCGGGATGGGTGCGGTCTGGGTCATCGGGGGGCCTTCGGGCCGGGATCTTAGATCGGCAGACGAGCGCCGGACCATTCCGGTTCCTTGCGTAGTTGTCCTAGGACCGGGCCGCAGCCCTGTCACCGGGCTACTTCCGGAACATTCCCCGGACTCGCCGGGCGGTGGCCCGCAGCCACAGGTGGCGGCGGAACGAGGGGCTCCCGAAGGCCTCGAGGCGCCCCGGGGACTGGTAGTAGAAGGCGTCCAGACGCGGCAGCAGGTGCAGGTCGGGGGTGGTGGGGAGCACGGCCAGCTCGGTGGTGCAGGCGCGGGCGTAGCGGGTGCGCACGGCGGCGGCGACCCGCTCGTCGAGGTCGCCGTAGGGGTAGCAGAAGCTCGTCGGGCGCGTGCCGAAGGCCTGCGCGAGCTCGTCCGC
>JABWBL010000021.1 GCA_013360535.1 Planctomycetaceae bacterium | reverse complement strand
ACATCGGCTCGGCGGCGCGCGACGTCGCGGCGCTCGCGGTCCACGGCTGGAGGGTCGTGCGCGTGCGCCCCGTCGACCTGTTCCCGCAGACGCCGCACGTCGAGACCGTGCTCACGCTGGAGCGTGTTTCGTGACGCCGCTCCCGCCCCGCGAGGATCTCGCGCGCGTCGATCCGCGCCGCGGCCTGTGTCCGGAGTGCAGCTTCGTGCGGCAGGTTGTTTCGGCCAAGGGCTCGGTTTTCTGGATGTGCGAGAAGGCGCGGGAAAACGAGCGCTTTCCGCGTTACCCGGTGCAGCCGCGCCTTGTGTGCGAGGGCTTCGAGCGGCGCGGGCCGCAGGTGCAGTAGAAAAGCGGTCGCACCGCGGGCTAGAGTCCCCTCCAGCGATGGCGCACGAACTGATCGTGACCCCGGGCGTCTTCCTGGCGGCGGCGCCCGACCTGCTCGACCCGAACTTCATGCATTCGGTCGTGCTGCTGTGCAGCCACTCCGAGGAGGGCGCCTACGGCCTCGTTCTCAATCGTGCGAGCAACTTTCGCGCGCGCGAGGTGCTCGGCAGCCACGACACGCTGAGCCGCAGCACGCTGCGCGTTTACGTCGGCGGTCCGGTGAGCCTCGACACGCTGCAGATCCTGCACCGCGCGCCGGACGTGATCCAAGGTGGCCTGCCGCTCGTTCCGGGCCTGTGGATCGGCGGCGAGCTCGACGACATCGGTCGCCTGTGCGTCGACGATCCGACGCGCGCCGAGCGCGACGTGCGGCTGTACCTCGGATACTCGGGCTGGGGCGCGGGCCAGCTGGAGGGCGAGCTCTCCAGCGGTTCGTGGCTTCCGGCTCCCGGCAAGCTCGAGCGCATCTTCCAGTTCGACACGGAGCGCCTGTGGCGCGACGTCATCACGGATCTCGGCCCCGAGTTCCGGCCGCTCGCGTTCGAACCGCCCGAGCCAGAGTGGAATTGAACGACCGGGGCGCGCACTCGCGAGATCTCGCGTGCGAGCCGCGCGCCCTGCACCATGAACACCATGCAACCTGAATCGATCTCCAAGCGCCGTCGTTGGCCCCTCGTGCTCGGTGGGGTGCTGCTCTTCCTCGTGCTCGTCGTCGCGCTCGCGCCGTCGATGCTCTCCGGTTTCGTCGGCTCGAAGGTGAGCGACACCTTCGCGGCCGAACGCGAGGGCAAGCTCGAGATCGGCGCGCTCTCGCTCGGCTGGACCGGTCGGCAGAAGCTCGAGAACGTGCGCCTCGTCGCGCCGGACGGCAGCGAGGTGGCGCGTGTGTCGGTCGAGCTTCCGTCACTGCTCGATCTGGCGAGCGGGGGCGGCGCCAAGGTCGGCAAGGTCGTCGTGAACGCGAGCGCGAGCCTCGTCGCCGACGATGCGGGCGTCACGAACCTCGATCGTGCGCTCGCGCTGCGGAAAGAGGCCGAAAAGCCGAAGGATTCGGGCGCGGACAAGGAGTCGGGCGACCTCGGCGAGCTGCTCGCCAAGCTCGCTCTCGAGCTCGAGGTCCGCGTCGAGCGCGCGCAGTGGTCGGACGCGCGCACGCGCGCCGCAGGAACGCCCTTCGCGGTCGAGAACCTCGTCGCGCTCGTCACGCTCAAGCCTGGCCAGCCCGTGCTCGCGAAGGTCAACGGCAAGCTCTCGGGAGAAGCGCCCGGCAGCATCGCGGTCGACGCGACGGTGCGCGAGCCGCTCGCCGGCAGCGGAGTGAATCCGAAGTTGCAGTTCGAGGTCGCGGCGCAGCTCGACGCCTTGCCCAGCGCCTTCATCGATGCGCTCGCGCAGCAGCCGGGGATGCTCGCGACCGCGTTCGGACCGCAGTTCCGCGTGAAGGCCGATGCGAAGGGCACACTCGAGGCCGGCACGCTCGCGCTCGATGTCGCGGGGCCGCGCGGCAGTGTGGTGTTCCAGGGTGCACTCGCGGGTGGGATTCTCGGACGTGACGAGCCGGCGACGCTGCAGGTCGCGCTCAAGCCGGAAGCGGTCGAGCTGCGGCGACTGCTCGCCAACTTCGTTCCGCCGGAGCTCACGCTCGAAGCGAGCTCGGCGCCGCAGGTTGACCTCGCGCTGACGGGGTTGCGGGTCAACGTGCAGCAGGTCCTCGAGGTCGCGACGAAGGGCGGCGATGTCGCGTCGGCCGCGATCGGCGCGAGCGAGTTCGAGCTGCGCGCGAGCACGCAGGGCTGGAAGGCCGCGGGAGCGCTGGTTCCGCTCGAAAGCGGCGTTTCGCTCGATGGAATCCGCGTCGAGGTCAAGCTCGCGCCGCAGGAAGCCGCGCGGACGCTGACGGCGCAGTTCGAGACGCAGCTGGGCGCCGGAGCGAGTGGCTTCGTGTCGGCGCAGGCGCGGATCGACGACCTCGCGAAGTTCCTTGCGAGCGGGCCCGCGAAGCTGATCGAGGCGACCAAGGGCGACGAGCCGCCGTTCGATGTCACGCTGAACGTGCAGCAGGTGCAACCGGCGACGCTGGCGGCCTTCGCACCGAAGGAAATCGATGTCGGTGAGCTGCTCGGGCGCGCGCTCGACGTGCGTGTCGACGTCACGAACCGTCGTGGACGCCGCGAGGCACAGGTGCGCGCGACGTCGCCTACGCTGGCGGTCGATCTGGCGGCCTGGATGGAGCAGGGGGCGCTCGTCAGCGCGAGCGACCAGCCGTGGACGATCCGCTTCACGCCGCCTGAGGGTGCGCTCGGGCGTGCCGCGCAGCCGCTTGTGCCGGAGAGTCTCGGTGTTGTGCCCGGCAAGAGCGTGGTCGTGAAGGTCGCGCCTGGTTTGCGCGTGCCCGTGATGTCGCTCGGCGCGGAGAAGGACGTCGCGCTCGCGTTGCTGCGTGGCACGACGGCGAAGCTCGAGGTCGAGATTGACGCGCTGGACGTCACGGATACCAACGGTCGCAAGGTGGATCTTCGCACGCTGCAGATCGGCGCCGTGCTCGCGCAGGGCGCGGACAAGGCGCCGTTGGCGGTGACGTTCGGTGCGAAGCTCGCGTCGCAGCCGAGCGCGTCGATCTCGATCAAGGCCGGCATTCCGCAGGCGGGAGCTCTCGATGGCCTGACGAACCTGTTCGCGATTCCGGCGATGGATGTGGAGCTTGTGGCTGAGGACCTGCCGCTCGCGCTTGCCGACGGAGTGGCGACGGGGCCTGATTCGCTCGCTGCGCGGCTGGGCAAACTCGCGGATGTGGCGCTGCACGCCAAGGTGCTGCAGAAGGGCTCCGAGCCGCTGGCGGCGAACGTCGTGCTCGACGCGAAGTTCGAGAAGGCGCAGCTCGGAGTCTTGGCCGACGCGAAGGTGACCGATCCGTTCGAGCTCAAGGGTGCGCGCGCGCCGGGCACGTTGCCGCCGCTCGAGGCGAAGGTGCGCGCGACGGGCCTGCGTTCGCTGCAGGCTTTCTTGCCTGCGGAATTCGCCGAGACGGTGGTCGAGCTCACCGGCGACACGCTTGACGCCGACGTCGCGGTGCGCACGGCGAGCGCGGACGACCTCACGCTCACGGCCACTGTCGCGGCGGAGCGGATCTCGGCCAAGGCCGGATTCGGCCTCGCGAAGGGCCAGCTCACGCTGCAAGGCGCGCCGATCGAGGTCGTCGTGCGCGCGACGCCGGCGATCCTGCAGCGCCACGCAGGTGCGAGCCTTCCTGCGGGGGCCGCGCTGGTGTTCGTCGACGCCGAGCCGGCGTTGCGCGTCGGCGTGACGGCGCTCGACGTCCCGATCGGGCGCATGCAGGCGGCGGAAGGCAAGGAGCCCGCGTCGTTGGGGGAGGTGCTGCGCGACAGCGTGGCGAAGGTACTCGTCGAGCTCCCTGCGCTCGAGTACACGCAACCGCCGCTCAAGGCCGGCGCGAGTGCGACCAAAGTCGAGCTGCGTGACATGGCCATCGAAGCGAACCTCGCGAGTGGCAAGCCCGCGACCGTCGACGTGAAGGGCAAGGTCGGCGGCGCGCAGGCTGGACAGATCGCGCTGCACGCGGTCGCGGCGGACATCGGCGGTTTCGTCGAGCGCGTGGAAGGCGCTCCTATGCCTGCCGTTTCCGTCGCAGGGGGACTCGCGGGTTTCCCGACGGCACTGATCGATTCGATCGCGGCGCAGGACGGCTTGCTCGTCGACGTGCTCGGGCCGCTGGTCGAGGCGAACCTGAGCGGCGCGTATCCGAGCTCGACCGATCCGCTGACGGCCGAGCTGCGCAGTGCGAACGCTTCGCTGAAGCTCGTCGCGCGCATGGATGAAGGCCTGATCGTCGCGGTCGACCAGCAGGGCCTCGACGCGTCGCTGCCGCTCTCGCCGCTCTTCTCCAAGCGCGTCATCGGCAACCTCGTGCCGCTGATGGTCAACGCGAGCAAGCCCGAAGGCGCGAGCCCGGTCGGCCTGCGCGTGCGGCAGTTCCAGCTCCCGCTCGACGGTGACCTGCGCAAGGTGAACGGCACGGTCGAGCTCGATCTCGGCCAGATTTCCTACGAATTCCTGCCGGGACTCGCGTCGTCGCTCGACTCCTTCGGTGTCGGCGAGTTCGCGCGCAAGACGACGAACCTGAAGCCGCTCTCGATCCCGATCAAGAACGGCATCGCGGGCTACACGGCGCTGCCGGTGTCGATCAACGGCGTCGAGTATCCGTTCACCGGCACGTACGACCTGGCGAAGGGCGAGATGAAGTTCGCGGCCACGTTGCCGTTGAGCGTGTTGGGCAAGTCGCTCACGAAGGAACTCGACAAGGTGCGCGACTACGTCGATCCGAACCTGCTCGTGCCGATCGAGATCGGCGGAGCGTGGAACAAGCCTTCGGTCGGGCTCGGCAGCGGCTTCGTGGAGAAGGTGCTCAAGGACGCGGCCGGTGGCGCGCTCAAGAACGGCCTCGACGACCTGTTCGGCAAGAAGAAGGACAAGAAGAAGGACTGAGGATGCTCGCACGCACGCTCGCATTCCTGGGGATTGGCGTCGCGTTCGGTCTCGCGACTTTCGGCTCGTCGGCTTGCACTTCGAGGGCGGTCGTGACCTTCGAGGTGCGTGCGCCCGCGGGCGAGGCGGCGGACGCGGCGGCCCTCGAGCTGGTGAGGAAGGTGCTCAGGGAGCGGTTGAGGCAGTTCGAACCGGCGCTCGACGGCGTGCAGGTGAACGAGAAGGGCGATGCCGTGCTCGTGAGCTTGCGAGCCGTACCCGATCCGCAGCAAGCCGCCGCGTTGGAGGCTCGCATCGAGACGACGGGCGCCTTCGCGATCTTGCCGGTGGTGCAACCGGATTCGCTCGAGCCCGGTGCGGCGGACCAGCGCGAGACGATGCTCGAGTGGCGCGCGGTGCATCCCAAGGGAACGGCAGCGCACTACAACTCGACGGCGCCCGAGCTTGGTGGACCGTTGCCGACCTTCCGTTGGTTCGTCGATCGCCAGGCACCGGAGCGCTGGTTGTGTTGCGACGTGTCGGGCCTTGCGAGTCCCGGCACGCGCTTCACGGAAGCCGATCTCGACCCCGCAGGCATCCAGCCCGGCCTCGACACCGTCGGAAATCCGTGCGTCGTAGTGTCGCCGCTTCCCCAACGCGCGGCTCAGTTGCTGACGCTGACGACGCAGTCGGTAGGTTCGCAGATCGCGCTCGTGGTCGATGACGAAACCGTGCTCACGGCACCCGTCATCCACTCGCCACTCGGCGGCTCGTTCGTGATCGAGAGTCGCTTCACCTATCCCGAGCGCGACGCGCTGCTCGACGTGCTGCGCGCCGCGGCGCTGCACGGCCGCCTGCCGTTCAAGCCCACCGTAAAGCGCGCGACGCCGCCGGCGAAGTGATCAGGGCTTCGGCGCGCACTCGAGCGCCGCGTCGAGCAGCGGGTGCTCGGGCGTGTCCTTGCGCCAGCCGGCCATCACCGGGAATTCGATCTTCGGCGACGTGAGCGGCACGCTCGTGATCCCGGGTGCGTTCGGACCCTTCTCGTCGAGCCACGGCAGCAGCGAGAAGCCCAGTTCCGCGCCCACGAAGCCGAGGATCGACTCCGCGGTGCTCGCCGAGAGCATGTGGCGCGGCGTGACACCGTGTTCGGCGAGCGCCGCGAGCTGCAGCTCGTGCCCGAGCATTCCCGGCGTGTAGCTGATGAACGTCTCCTCGGCGAGGTGCTCCACCGTGAGGCGCGCCTTCTTCGCGAGCTTGTGCGAGCTCGGCAGCACCACGAATCCCCGCAGCGTTCCCACGCGCAAGGTCGCCACATCGTCGGGCCACTTCGGCAGGTAGTCGACGAGCAGGTCCGCCGAACCGTCGCGCAGGCGGCCGACGTCGATGTGCGCGGCCTCGACGAGCTCGACGCGCGCGTCCTTGGCCTTGCGGCGCAGCTGCTGGATCCAGCGCGGCATCAGATGGCGCACGAGCAGCGGCGCCGCGTGGATCACGAGCCTGCCGCTCTCCTCGCCCGACTGCACGGCGCGCAACACGCTCGGCAGGCCCTCGAAAAACGGCGCCACGAAGCGATAGAGCCGCTCACCCGCCGGCGTGAGCTGCATGCGGTCCTTGCCGACGCGCTCGAACAGCTCGAGCCCGACATCGCTCTCGAGCTTCTTCACCTGCTGGTGCACCGCCGGCTGCGTGATCGGGTAGGGGAAAGCCCGCGCCGCCCGCGCATACCCGGCGGTCTTCGCCACCCAGTAGAAGCCCTCGAGGCGGTGCAGCGAGATCACGGCGCGCCCGCCTCGCGGCCGAGCTTCGCCGCGACGACCTTGGCGAGGTTGCCGAGCAGCGCATGCCCGTCGCGGTCGTCGACCCAGCGCTGGCCGACCTCGTCGTAGTTGTAGTGCCACGCGCGCGCGCCCGCCGCGAACCACACCTGCGAGGCCGCGGCCTGACGGTTGAGCACATAACGCGTGCCGTCCTTGAACTGCAGGCTGACGACGCCGTCGGTGGTGGAGTAGTCGAGCTCGTCGGGGTCGAAGCTCTCGAGCCACTGCGCGACTCGCTTCAGGCACTCGTCGACCCGCTTCGTGTAGAGCTGCTTGTCCATGGCGAAAGAGAATAGCCGCTACTTGCGGCGGCGCGTCGCGCCCGTCGCCGGCGCCCGCTTGCGCGCGTCCTTGCCGCTGCCGGCGCGTCTCTCGAGCGCCGCACGCGCCTTGCTCGCGGCCCAGGAGCAGATCGGGCACTTCGTGAGGTCGTGGCGCAGCGCGGGGCAGTGCTCGCGGCCGAAATAGATGATCTGCAGGTGCAGCCGCTCCCAGGATTCCTGCGGGAAGAGCGCCTTCAGGTCGCGTTCGGTGCGTTCCACGCTCGAGCCATCCGACAGGCCCCAACGCTCCGCGAGCCGATGGATGTGCGTGTCGACGGGGAACGCCGGCGCGCCGAAGGCGTGGCTCATCACGACCCCCGCGGTCTTGTGCCCGACACCCGGCAGCGCCTCGAGTTCCTCGAAGGAACGCGGCACTTCGCCCCTGTGGCGTTCGAGCAGGAGGCGCGAGAGCTCCCAGATCGCGCTCGCCTTCTGCGGCGAGAGCCCACAAGGCTTGATGAGCGCACGAATCTCGTCCTTGGACAGCTTCAGCATCTGCGCCGGCGTCCGCGCGCGCGCGAACAGCGCCGGCGTCGTCTGGTTGACGCGCACGTCGGTGCATTGTGCCGAGAGCAGCACCGCCACGAGCAGCGTGTACGGGTCCGTGTGGTCGAGCGGGACCGCGGGCTCGGGGTACAGCTCGTCGAGCTGCCGCGCGATCGCGCGCGCCTTCTCCTCGCGTTTCGTGCCGCTCTCCCGCTGCATGGCCCCGGAATGGTAGCGTGTCGCGCCGCGACGCCGACTCCGTCGCTCCCCCTCGTGAACACGCAAGCCGACATCGACGCCTTCCTCGCCGGCGCACCGCACGCGGTCGTCGGAGCTTCGACCGACCGCACGAAGTACGGCAACAAGGTGCTGCGCTGCTACCAGCAGACCGCGCGCCCCGTGCACGTCGTGCATCCGCGCGAGCGCGAGATCGAGGGCGTGAGCTGCGTCGCGAGCATCGCCGACCTGCCTGCGGGCGTGCACGGGCTCTCGATCATCACGCCGCCGGCCGTCACCGAGCAGGTCGTGCAGGCCGCGCTCGCGAAGGGCATCCGCCACCTGTGGATGCAGCCCGGCGCCGAGAGCGCGAAGGCGATCGAGCTCGCGCGGGCGGCGGGCCTCAACGTGATCGCGGGCGGGCCGTGCCTGCTCGTGGTGCTGCGCTTCCGCGAGTGAACCCCGGAGCATGGAAGAGCACGTGAGCCTGCGCCGCGCGACGCTCGCCGGCGCCGTCGCGATCCTCGCCTTCGCGGTCAGTTCGCTCGCGTTCAATCCGATCGTCGTCGACGAGACGCTCGGCTCCGGCGCCGTGCTCGCCGGAATGCCGCCTTATCCGCCGGGACATCCCCACGTCTACTTCTACGAGCGCGCCTTCAGCCTCGGGAATCACGTGACGTCGTGGGCGCTGCGGCTGGGTTTCGAGCGCGACTGGATCTCCGCCACGCGCAACACGCTCGCGCTGTTCCTCGCGCTGTTCGCGCCGTACTGCGCGGCTCTCGCGCTCACGCGCCGCTGGGCGCTCGCCGCGGGCGCCGCGATCTTCGCCGCGCTCGAGGCGCCGACGGCCTACGACGGCCTCTACCCTGTGCTCGTCTACCCGGACATCTACAGCCACGGCCAGATCGGGCAGTCGCTCGCGGTGCTGGTCGCGGCAGCCTGGGCCGGAGGAGCGACGCGCACGGCGGCGCTGCTCACGGGCCTGATGCCGATGCTGCACGCGGGCGTCGTCGCGCCGCTGTGGATCTTCACGTTGCTGTACCTCGGCTTCTCGCGCAACCGCGCGCGCGGAACGGAACTGCGGCGCGCGCTCGCTGGCGGAGCGCTCGGACTTGCGTTGAACGCCGCGTTCTTCGCGTGGACGCGCTGGAAGGCCTCGCCGTTCGAGTCGATTCCGCCCTACAGCGCTCCCGGCGACGACACCGCCGCGCGCAACTTCGTCGCGCTCACCGACTTCCATCGCCAGCTGCCCGACTTCACGCGCTTCGGCTACGCGGTGCACTTCATCGTGTTCGCGATGCTCGCGTTCGCGTTGCTGCGCGGAGGGCGCGAGCTGGGAGAGCGCTCGAACGGCCCGGCGGCGGCAGCGCGCTGGCTGGTCGTGTTCGCGGGCGTCGCGTGGCTCTTCACGTTCGGTTGCGCCGCCGCGCAAGCCCTCGGCGTGCTGCCCTATCCGCTGCTGATGTCGATGCCGTCGCGCGTGAGCAACCTCTCGACGATCCTGCTCGGTCCGTTCGTCGTCACGGCCGTGGCCGGAGCTCTCGAGCGTGTCGAGGCCACCCAGCGGGGCGCCTTCTGGGCCGCGGTCGGAAGTTCGTTCGTGGCGGCAGCCGTGTGGATCCTGCAGCGCGGCCCGTGGCAGGTGCGCGACCAGGTCGGCGTGGTCGCGTTCGGTCTCGCGGCCGCGGCGGGCCTGTGGGCCGTGCGTCGTTCGCGGCGGGATTTCCCGTGGATCTGCGTGGCGTGCGCGGTGCTCGCCGGCGTGCTGTTCGTGCTCTACCCGCAGCCGGTTCGGCACTGGTCCTTCCTCGGCGGCATCGGAGTCGGACTCGTGGCGTTGACGCTCGGTGGGGCGCTCGCGCGCTCGCAACCCGTGCTCGCGCATTCCGGCGCCGCGTTCGCGTTGTGCGGAGGGCTGCTCGCCGCCGCCGTGAACATGCCGGGACGCTGGGTCGACTTCGGCAAGAACTGGCGCTGCGACGTGCCGTCGCGCTTCGATCGCGAGATGGTCGCGTGGATGAAGGCCAACGTCGCGCCGGACGAGCCGGTGCTGACGGCCGCTTGGGTGCGGCTCGAGGTGCAGCAGAAGACGGGGCATCCGGTGCTGGCCGAGACCGAGACGCTGTGGATGCTCACGTACATGCCCGAGCTCGGCTCGGCGGTCGCGCCGCTGTTCCGGGACCTGTACGAGGTCGACTACTCGCGCGCGCGCGACGTGCTGGCGCTCTCCGGCGGCGGTCGCTTCAAGCTCACCAATCCATACTGGTCGATGGTGTGGCGCGATCGCACGCCCGAGCGCTGGGCCGAGCTCGCGCACAAGTACGACTTCGAGCTCGTCGTCTCGCCCGAGGACACGCAGCTCGCGCTGCCGAAGGTCGTCGACGGCAACCTCTGGGACCTCTACCGCATCCCCCGCGACTGAAATGTCGCCGCGCGAGCCTCAGGCGCTCTCGCCGACCGCGACGGCGGCGGAAATGCCGGCGTCGTGCGTGATCGTGATGTGGATGCGCGTGATGCCCTTCGCCTGCGCGATGCGCGCCGTCTCGCCGTGAAGCACGACGGTGGGCGCTTGTCCGGGCGGACGCACGACCTCGATGTCGACCCAGCGCACGCCCTTGGCCCAGCCGGTGCCGAGCAGCTTCATCACGGCCTCTTTCACCGCAAAACGCCCGGCGTAGCTCGAGTAGCGCGTGACCTTCTTGCTTTCGCAGTAGGCGCGTTCGCCGGCGGTGAAAAGCCGCGCGAGCGCGCGCTCGCCGTAGCGCTCGATCGTCGCCTGCATGCGACCGATCTGCGCGATGTCGAGCCCTAGTCCGACGATGGCCATCAGCTGAAGAGCGAGCGCAGCGCGCCGTCGATGTCCGCGTACTTGAAGGCGTAGCCGGACTTCAGTGCGCGCTCGGGTACGCAGCGCTGGCTCGCGGTGAGCACCTGCTCGACGTCGCCGAACATCAGGCGCAACATGAACGGCGGCACCGGGAAGATCGCGGGGCGGTGGAGCGCGCGCCCGAGCGCCTTCGAGAAGTCCTTGTTGGTGCACGCGCCGGGGGCGACGCCGTTGAGCGGGCCCGAGACGGTCTCGTCGCGCAGCGCGTGCTGCACGAGCCCGCACAGGTCGTCGACGTGGATCCAGCTCATCCAATGCGCGCCAGAGCCGATCGGTCCGCCGAGTCCGAGCTTGAACGGCGGCAGCATCTGCTTGAGCGCGCCTCCGTTGCCGAGCACGACGCCGATGCGCAGGTTGACGACGCGCACGCCCACTTCGCTCGCGCGATTGGCCTCACGTTCCCAGGCCGTGCACACTTCCGCGAGGAAATCGCCGCCCGCTTTCGCGTTCTCGGGCAGCAGGCGCTCGCCCTGATCGCCGTAGATGCCGATCGCCGACGCGCTCACGAGCACCTTGGGCTTCTGCGCGCTTTTCGCGAGCGCGTCGACGAGCTTCTTCGTGCCGTCGACACGACTCGCGCGAATCTCGGCCTTCACCGCGTCGTTCCAGCGCTTGCCCGCGACCGGCTCGCCCGCGAGGTTGACGATCGCATCGAATCCCGAGAGGTCGCTCGGCAGCGTGCTGTACTCGACGCCCGCGACGACCGGGCGGTTCTGCGGCGAGCGCGTGACGATCGTGACCTTCGCGCCGCGGTCGACGAGCAACTGCCGCAACCGCGTTCCGACGAAACCCGTTCCGCCCGTGATCAGGATGCGCTGGCTCATGGCCGGAAGCCTCGGGCCGGAGCCCGCCGCTTTCAAGCCCCGCGCGCGAACCCCGGCGCTCAGGCCGGCTCGAGCTCGAACAGCGGCGCCTTTTCCGCGACTTCCGCGCCGTCGGAGGCGAGCACACGCACGATGCGCGCACGCGCGGGCAGCCCGCCGGTCGGCTGGTAGGTGACGAGCGTGAAGGTCTTCATCACCTCGATCAACCCGAGCGGCTTGCCGGCCTCGATCACGTCGCCAGCCTTCGCGAGCGCGGGCTCACCCGGCGCCGCGCGATGCCAGAAGCGGCCCGCGGACGGCGAACGGAACGTCGGTGCGCCCTTCGATTCCTGCGCCGCAGCGCTCGCCTGCGCAGCGCTCGCGCCTTCGAGCGGACGCAGCCTGTAGAGCAGCGTGCCGTAACCGACCGGAGCGTGCACCCGCTCGTGCACGGGACCGTCGACGACGCCCGCGACGCCTTCAGGCACCACGAGATCGAACGCGCGGCCGAGCGTGATCAGCACACCCGCCTTCGCTCCGGCGAGCAGCGCTCCACCGGGCGCAACCGATTCGGTGAAATGGCCGACGGACGGCGCTTCGACGAGGACGTGCTCGCCTTCGCGGCGAACGCGCAGCGTGAGGATCTCGCGGGTCATGCGCGCGGCTCCCAGAGGGCGGCGTGGTCGTGCAGCGACCAGATGCGGGGGTTCTTGAGGCGGCGGTAACCGATCGACTGGTACGACGACTCGGCGAACAGCTCGAGCCACTGGCGCAGCTCGCTCGTGCTGACGAGCTCGTCGGTGTCCATCTGCGCGGCGGACTTGTAAGGCGACATGTCGCCTTCGATGCGCGCTTCGGTGTCGCGCATGCCGGTCTCGATCTCCGCGCGTTCCTTGGGATCCTGCGCGAGGATCTCGAAGTTGTCGTCGAGCTTGGTGTTGTAGGCCGCGATGGCGAGCGTGCGGCCTTCCATCACGCTCTGGCGCGCGAGCACGGTCGAGAGCTGCACCACGGGCTCGTACGGCAGGCCCGCGAGCGCGTAGTAACCCGCTCCCGACGCCTTGCGCATCAGCACCGTGAACATCGGCACCGTGTTCGTGCTGTTGGAGTAGATCAGGCTCGAGCCGTAGCCGAGCAAGCCGAGGCGCTCGGCCTCCACGCCGATGTCGAAGCCCGAGATGTCCTGCAGCCACACGAGCGGAATGCCGTCGTCGTTGCAGGCGCGCGAAAACGCCGCGAGTTTCGCGATGCCTTCCTTGTAGAGGATCCCGCACGGCTTCTTGCGGCCCTTGTGCTCGGGATCGTCGATCACGCCCTGGCGGTTGGCGACGAAGCCCATGTAGAGCCCGTTGACGCGCCCGACACCGACCACCATCTCGCGGCCACGCTCGGGGCAGAACTCCCAGAACAGCGAACGGTCGACGACGCGCGCGAGCACCTCGTCGGCGTCGTAGGTCATGCGGTGGTCCTGCGGAAAGAGTCCCGCGAGTTCCGCCGCCGGCTGCTGCGGCGCCGCCGCTTCCGCGCCGTGGCGATAGAACGCCGCGCCGCTCGACGGCAGCCGTTCGAGGTCGGCGCGGATCAGCGCGAGCGCCGTCTCGTCGTCGGGCACACGCACGTCCGCGCAGGCCGACTGGTGCACGTGCACCTCGGGGCCGCCGATGTCGAGGCTCGACAAGTGCAGGCTCTTCGCGCCCTTGATGAGCGCCGCACCCGCGATGACCATGTACGCCTGCTCGGTCATGTAGACGCGGTCGGAGATGATCGGCATGTAGCCGCCGCCCGCGATGCAATCGCCGAAAACACCGGCAATTTGCGGCACTCCGGCCGCCGACAGCAGGCTGTTCATCTTGAAGATGTGGCCCGCGCCGGTGCGCCCGGGGAACGTCGCCGACTGCTCGGGCAGGTACAGGCCGCTGCAGTCGACGAGGTACACGACCGGCAGCCGCAGCCGCAGCGCCATCTGCTGCGCGCGCTCGATCTTCTCCGGGCTCAACGGCCACCACGACCCCGACGCGACCGTGTTGTCGTTGGCGATCACCATCGTCCAGCGCCCGGCGACCTTCACGTAGGCCGTGACGACGCCCGCGGCCGGAGACTCGAGCTTGCCGAACTTGCGGCCGTGGTTGACGAACGTGAGCACCTCGAACACGCGCGTGCCGTCGTCCTTGAGCCGCTCGATGCGCTCGCGCGCCGTCAGCTTGCCCTTCTTGTGGACACGCGCGACGTACTCCGCGCCCCAGCCCTCGGCGATCTTCGCGCGCTTGAGCTGCAGGGCCTGATCGAGCGCCGCCATGCCAGTGCGGTTGCGCTCGAAAGAAGCCGCGTCGAGGAACGCCTCACGCGGTCGACCGATCGGAATCAGCGGGACCTTGGCCATGTTCGTGAGCTTCCTAGCGGTTCGCGGCGGGCCAGCCGGGGATCGAGCGCGTGTCGTACGTGCCGGAGCGGAACTCGCGCGAGTCGAGCACCACGAGGTGCAGCGGCAACGTCGTCGCGACGCCTTCGATGCGCGCGCGGCGCAGGCACGCGAGCAACGTCTCGATCGCGGCCTCGCGCGTCGGCGCGTGCGCGATCACCTTCGCGATCAGCGAGTCGTAGTACGGCGAGACCGCGTCGCCCGCCTGCATGTGCGTGTCGACGCGGATCGTTCCCGGGCCGACATCGCGCGGGAAATCGAACGCGGCGAGCGTGCCCGGCGCGGGCCGGAAGCCGTTGGACGGGTCCTCGGCGTTGATGCGCACCTCGATCGCGCTTCCAGAGAACTTCACGCCTTCCTGCGCGAGCGGCAGGCGCCCGTTGGCGGCGACGTGCAGCTGCAGCTTGACGAGATCGAGCCCGCTGACGAGCTCGCTCACGCCGTGCTCGACCTGCAGGCGCGTGTTCATCTCCATGAAGTAGATCGCACCGTCATCCGCGCGCAGGAACTCGATCGTCCCGGCACCGACGTAACCGATCGACTTCGCCGCGCGCACCGCGATCTCGCCGATGCGCGCGCGTGTCGCCGCGTCGATCACCGGGCTCGGGCTCTCCTCGACGAGCTTCTGGTGGTTGCGCTGCACCGAACACTCGCGCTCGCCGACATGGATGCAGTTGCCGAAACGATCGGCCATCACCTGCACCTCGATATGGCGCCCGCCTTCGAGGTACTTCTCGAGGTACAGCGCTCCACTGCCGAAGGCCGCTTCCGCTTCCGCCGCGGCTTGCACGAACGCGGTGCGGAGCTGCGCCTCGTCGAAACACTTGCGCATGCCGCGACCGCCGCCACCCGCGTCAGCCTTGAGGATCACGGGATATCCGGCCTCGCGCGCACACACGACCGCTTCTTCGACCGACGTGAGCAACCCGATCGAGCCGGGAATCACCGGCACACCGGCGGCGCGCATCGCGGCCTTCGCGGGCGCCTTGCGGCCCATGACCTCCATGGCGGAGCTCGGCGGCCCGACGAACGTGATGCCGTGCTGCTCGCACAACGCCGCGAAGCGCGGGTTCTCGCTCAGGAAGCCCCAACCCGGATGCAGCGCGGCGCAGTGCGTCTGGAGCGCGGCCTGCACGACCCGGTCCATGCGCAGGTAACTCTCGCGCGAGGCCGAGGGGCCGAGGCACACGACCTCGTCCATGCAGTCGAGCCAGCGGGCGCCGAAGTCGGATTCCGACGCGACGCCGATGGGGGAGATCTCGAGGTCCCGGCACGCGCGCGCGACGCGCACGGCCACTTCGCCGCGGTTGGCGATCAGGAGGCGTCGGAACATGGGCGGAAAGAGGGTAGCAGCGGGCCAGCGAGATTGCGCCCGGCGAGCGCGGGTCGACGGTGACGACGGCTGGGCGAGCGACTACCTTGGCGGTCCGATGATCGCTTTCGCCCTCGTTCTGGCGCTCGCAGGCCCGCGCACGGGGCCCGACGTCGCCGCCGAGCTCGTCCGGCTCTCGTCCGAATCGGCCCGCGAGCGTGCCGAGGCCGAGCGCTGGCTCGCCGCCCACCTCGAGCCCGCCGATTTTCCGGCGCTGGCGAGCGCCGCCCGCGCGGGTGGGCTCGAGGAACGCACG
>JABWBL010000521.1 GCA_013360535.1 Planctomycetaceae bacterium | reverse complement strand
CGGCAACGGCGGATCCACGCGCTTTCTGGCGCTCTGCCCGCCGTCGACCCAGCCCACGCGCCGCGCGACACGCTGCAGCACCAGCGTCGCCCCGAGGCTCGCGACGAGCGCGAGCGTGGCGGGCAGCAGGTTCGGGTCGAGGTTCATGGAGGACTAACGCACGCTCCGCGGACCATAGATGCCCCGCGCGCGAATGTATTCCAGCACGTTGGGCGCAATCGCGCTTTCGGGAGCCTCGCCCCGCTCCAGCGCCGCCCGCACGTCCGTCGACGACTCCGGCGCCGGCGGCACGCGCACGAGGCCCCGCTCGACCCGCGCGAAGACCTTCGGATCCAGCGTGCGCGCAAGGTGCGCGAGCACCTCCTCGTCGCCGCCCTCGCGCCACACGACGATCGGTTGCGCCAGCGTGAGCATCTCGTTCGCGCGATGCCAGCGCTCGAGCCCACGCAAGTTGTCCCAGCCGATCACGACGTGCAGCACGCAGTCGCTCGCGAGTCCCGCGCGCGCCGGCAGCTCGCGCAGCGTGTCGTACGTGTACGACGGCCCCGAGCGCTCGAACTCGAGCGTCGAGATCCACGCGTCCTTCCAGCCTTCGAGCGCGAGCTCGAGCATCGCCAGCCGATCCGCCTCGCTCGCGAGCTCGCGCCCGGGCTTGTGCGGCGGCCGCGCGGCCGGCACGAACACGAGCCCGTCGAGCGCGAACTTCTCGCGCGCGACCCGCGCCACGTGCAGGTGCCCGGCATGGACCGGATCGAACGAACCGCCGTAGACGCCGACGCGCCGCAGCTGCGCGAGCGATCGAGCTTCCCTGGCGGACTCGCTCACCACGCTACTTCCCCAGCAGCGCCCGCGCGCGCACTGCCAGTTCCGACTGCGCCACGGTCTCTTGCGAACCCGCGCGCATGTCCTTGAGCTGCGCCCGGCCTTCCGCCGCTTCCGCTCCACCGAGCACGACCACCAGCGGGTGCCCGCCGGAGTTCGCCGCCTTGAACTGCGACTTCACGCTGCGCGACTCGACGTCGTAGATCGCGCTCAGCCCCGCGTCGCGCAGCTTCTGCGCGAGCGCGAGCACTTGGGCCTCGAGCCCCTCGCCCGCGCTCACGACGTACACGTCGATCGGCGTCGGCGTCACGGCCTTCGCGAGCCCGAGCTCCTGCATCAGGATCAGCGTGCCCGTGAAGCCAATGGCGAAGCCGATCGCCGGCAGGTCGCTGCCGCCGAGGTCGCGCAGCAAGTGGTCGTAACGCCCGCCGCCGCACATCGCGCTGCGTGCGCCGAAACGCGGGTAGTGCAGCTCGAAGATCGTGCGCGTGTAGTAGTCGAGGCCACGCACGATGCCGGTGTCGACTTCCGACTTGCGGCCGAGCGCCGTCAGGCTCGCGCGCACCGCGTCGAAGTGCGCGCGGTTCTGCTCGGTCAGGAAGTCGACCAGCACCGGCGCCTTCTTGTTGAGCTCCACGCAGGCCGGCGTCTTGCAGTCGAGCACCCGCAGCACGTTGCGCTCGAAGCGCGAGCGGCACAGGTCGCAGCGCTCGGCTAGCTGCCCGCCGACGAACACCTTGACCGCCTCGCGGAAGCGCTCGCGGTCGTCGCCGTCGCCCATCGAGTTGAGCCGCACCTCGATCCCGTCGATGCCGAGCGCCTCGAAGAAGCTCGCGGCCATGTGGACGCACTCGGCGTCGAGCCGCGGGTCGAGGCTGCCGAGGCATTCGACGTCGAACTGCGTGAACTGGCGTTCGCGACCCTTGGTCGGGCGCTCGCCGCGGAACATCGGCCCGATCGTGAAGAGCCGCTGCAGCGGCGCCGTCTTGTCGAAACCCGCCTCGAGGTACGCACGAGCGATGCCCGCGGTCGCCTCCGGCCGCAACGAGAGGAAGTTGTCGCCCTTCTGCAGGCTGAACATCTCTTTCTCGACGATGTCGGTGACCTCCCCGACGGAGCGGATAAAGAGGGCTGTCTCCTCGACCAAGGGCGGCCGGATCTCCCGGAAGCCGTGGCCCCGGGCGAGACGCCGGGCCTCGTGCTCCAGCCGCTCCCACAACGGGATCTCGGCCGGGAGGACGTCGCGCATGCCGCGCACGGCTTGGTACTGCATCTGGTTCGTTCCCTCGTTCCTTGACGGGCCGACTCTTGGGCCCCACACCACCCGCTTTCACGGCTCGCAGGGCCCCCGGTCGTTCCGGTGGCCACCCGACGTGCCCGGCCCCCCGTTCGGGAGGCCCCCCGCCGACCCATTCGGGCTCGCGCGGGGGTCCCAACTTGACGGGCGGGAGCGGGCCTGTCCATACTGCGACCCCTCCAGTGAGCCCCCACCGGCTCGCGAGGACGGTTCCCGGGGAGCCCCTCCCCGACCCCAGCCCTGCTGGCCGCTCTCGCCGCCGCCCCTCCGAACCCACGCACCTCCCGCCCCATGACGCGCCTGACCCTCGGCACCCTCGCGCTCCTCGGCCTGTTCGGAGCGAGCTGCTCCAGCCCCGCCTACGAGAACAACCACTGGCACATCAACAGCGTGCCGTCGCGGTTCTCCTACCACTTCTTCGGCTACCGCCAGTCCAACGACGGCCCGTACCTGCAGAAGGCCGGCGGCGACCTCGACGACATCGGCCGCACGCTGCGCCGCCACATGATCCACGACAACCCCGAGAACCCGCTGCTGCCGCAGCCGGTGCCGAAGCCCTACCGCCCGACGCCTCCGGACGTCGAGTTCCAGGTCGGCAAGTAGTTTCGGGAGTTCGAGCGCGTCGGCCTCACGCCCGCGCTCGCTAGTTCCAGTCGAACACCCGCAGGACCTCTCCGACACGTTCGGAGAGGTCCTGTGTCGTTTCCGGCGCCCGCACGCGCTCGGCCTCGCGGAACTTGCGGAACCACGTGCGCTGGCGGCGCGCGAACTGGCGCGTGGCGAGCGTGATGGCGGCCTGCGCCTCGTCGCGGCTGAGCTCGCCATCGAAGTGCGCCAACGCGAGC
>JABWBL010000520.1 GCA_013360535.1 Planctomycetaceae bacterium | reverse complement strand
AACCCGCCGGCCGAGCCCGAGGGTTCGAAGCCGTGACACGGACGCCGCTCACGCTGCTCGGCCTCGCGCTGGCGCTCCTCGCCCTGCTCGGCGCCTGCGGGTACTCGACCGGCTTCCGCCCGCCCGAGGGCCGCACGGTCGGAGTCGCCTTCTTCGAGAACGTCTCCAAGCTGCGCGACCTCGACCGCGACCTGCAGGGCCCGCTCTCGGAGGCCGTGCAGCGCATCGTGCACGCACCGCTCGTGTCGCCGGAGCTCGCCGACTACCGCATCGAGGGCCGCATCCTCGACTTCCGGCGCCGCAACGGCATCCGCGATGGCCAGAACCGCCTGCTCGAGACCGGAGTGCAGGTGGTGGTCGAGGCGCGCCTCGTGCGCGGCGGTTCGGTCGGTCCGGACGGGCAGCCCGAGGTCCTGCGGCGCGTGCGCGTCGGCGACGAGCGCGGTTACCTGCGCACCGACCCGCTCGGCGAGGCGGGAGCGCTCGAGCGGGTGCTGCGCAACGTGTCGGACCGGATCGTGATCGAGCTCTTCGCCGACCTCGCCTGGACGGCGCAGTGAGCGCACCGCGGAACCGCTCGCGGTCCTGCAAATTGCCCGTGCGAAGCTCCAGAAACGCCTCCTTCCCCCTGAAGCGCTCCCCCCCACTGGATTAGGATGGGCCCGACTCGGCCCACCGACGGTCCCCGGCTTCAGGGGTTCGCGGGGGCCGTCGATAGCTGGGAACACGATGCCCGAGAAGAATGACACCGGGGACAAGCAGAAGAAGAGCCGCTCTCTGGGCGCCTTCGTGCTGTTCCTGACCGTGCTGGCCTCGATCCTGTTTGCGCTCGGTCGGCAGAACGCCGGCTCGACGCGCACGCTGACCAAGGACCAGTTCGAGTACCACCTCTACCGCGGCGATGTCGACACGGTCGAGATCGGCCCGAGTTCCGTCACCGGGCGCCTGCGCGCCGGGGCGAAGCCCTACGAGGCCCTGATCAGCGGCCTCGACCGCGATCCGTCGCTCGCGTCGCTGTACCAGCAGCTCAAGGCGATCCCCGACGTCAAGACGATCGACTCCGCCGAGCTCGCGGCCGCGCTCGCCGCCGGTGCCTACCAGCCCGAGCAGGTCCGCAAGCTGCGCACGATCAAGCGCGTGCAGAAGGAAGAGCGGCCGGGCTCCGAGCCGGCGCCGCCGGTGTACGAGAGCGGCGAGGAGCTCTACGCGCGCGTGCTCACGGCTCCGGGCGGCGACGCCTTCCCGCGTCCGGCCGTCGGCTCGACGCTCGACCTGCGTGTGCTGTTCTCCGAGCGCGGCCCGGGCCTCGCCGCGACCGTCGAGACGCTGCGTGGCGCGGGCGCCGCCTACGAGGCGCGCGACTTCGACATCACCGAGAAGGGTGGCACCAGCTTCACCCCCGGCTCCGGTCCGTGGCAGGTGCTCCTGTTCGGCATCGCCCCGTGGGTGATCGGCATCATCCTGATCGTGCTGTTCATGCGCCAGATGCGCGCCCAGTCCGGCGCCGGCGGCGTGATGGGCTTCGGGCGCTCGCGCGCGCAGCTCTACACCAAGGAAAACCACACCAACGTCACCTTCGACGACGTCGCCGGCGCGACCGAGGCCAAGGACGAGGTGCGCGAGGTCGTCGAGTTCCTGAAGAACCCTTCGCGCTTCACGCGCATCGGCGGCCGCATCCCGCGCGGGGTGCTGCTCGTCGGGCCTCCGGGCTGCGGCAAGACGCTGCTCGCCAAGGCCATCGCCGGCGAGGCCGAGGTGCCGTTCTTCTCGATCTCCGGTTCGGACTTCGTCGAGATGTTCGTCGGCGTCGGCGCCAGCCGCGTGCGCGACCTGTTCAAGCAGGCGCGCGAGAACTCGCCCTGCATCATCTTCCTCGACGAGATCGACGCGGTCGGTCGCCGCCGCGGCAGCGGCATGGGCGGCGGCCACGACGAGCGTGAGCAAACCCTCAACGCGATCCTGGTCGAGATGGATGGCTTCGGCACCGACGAGGGCATCATCGTCATCGCCGCGACCAACCGCCCCGACGTGCTCGACCCCGCGCTGCTGCGCCCGGGCCGCTTCGACCGCGAAGTGACGATCGAGCTGCCCGACTTCGAGGGCCGCGAGGAGATCCTGCGCGTGCACCTGAAGAAGGTGAAGGCTGCGCCGGACGCCGAGCCGCGCACGATCGCCAAGCTGACGCCGGGTTATTCCGGTGCCGACCTCGCCGCGATCGTCAACGAGGCCGCCATCCGGGCGGCGCTCAACAAGAAGGAAGCGATCACGCTCGAGGACCTCGACGAGGCGCGCGAGAAGGTGCGCTACGGGCGCCAGAAGAAGTCGCGCAAGGTCGAGCTCGAGGACAAGAAGATCACCGCCTACCACGAGGCCGGCCACACGGTCGTCGCGGCGGCGATCCCCGAGGTCGACGACCCGCACAAGGTCTCGATCGTGCCGCGCGGCCGTTCGCTCGGCGTCACGTGGATCCTGCCGGACAAGGAGAGCTACCACATGCAGAAGAAGCGCATGATCGGCCAGCTCGCCCTCGCCTTCGGCGGTCGTGCGGCGGAAGAGGTCTTCTGCGGCGACATCTCCGCGGGCGCGTTCGACGACATCAAGCGCGCGACCGAGATGGCGAAGGCCATGGTCACCGAGCTCGGCATGAGCGAGAAGATCGGGCCGATCAACTACGCCGAGCGCCAGGGCTCGGAATTCCTCGGGGCCGAGCTCGGCCGCGGCCGCGACCACAGCGAAGCCACGGCGCGCGAGATCGACGAGGAGGTCAAGCGCCTGCTCACCGAGGCCCACGAACGTGCGCTCGCGCTCGTCAGCGAGAAGCGCGCGGAGGTCGAGCGCATCACGCAGGCCCTCCTGCTCTACGAGACGCTCAACGGCGACGAGATCGCGCGCCTGTTCCGCGGCGAGGCTCCGCAGACGCTGCGCTCCGGCGCCGGTGGTCCCCCGCCGAGCGCACCGGCCACCACC
>JABWBL010000519.1 GCA_013360535.1 Planctomycetaceae bacterium | reverse complement strand
AGCTCGTCCTTGTGCCCGGCGACGGCACCGAGGGCATCGAGTTGCGCCTCTCGACGCTCGAGCCGCTGCGCCAGGGCGAGCTCGTACCCGAACTTGAGGTCGCTGGCCTCGCAGGCAAGCCGCCGACGCTCGCCAGCCAACGCGGAAAGCCGCTCGCGCTGCTCTTCTGGGACGCGCACTGCGACGAGTCGCTCGCCCTGCTGCCCAAGCTGGAGGCGCTGCGCCGCGAGAGTGGCGAGGCCTTCGGCGTGCTCGCGATCGAGCTCTCCGGCGACGTCGCGCTCGTGCGCCGCCTGACGGCCAACCTGCCGTGGCAACATGCCGTCGACGCCGAACGCGCCTTCGGCTCGCTGCAGCGCCGCCTGCAGGTCGACGCGCTGCCGCACCTCGCGCTCGTCGCCTCCGACGGCACGCTCTCCAAGCCCGCGACGGACCTCGCCGGCTTGATGGCGCGTTAGTCCCGCTTCATGAGCGCGCTGTCGATGTCGGCGTCCGAGCCTTCTCCGCCGGGCTTGCCATCCTTGCCGTAGCTCACGATGCGCGGTTCGGAGCCTGCAGTGGGCGCGAAGTACACATAGGCATTGCCCCACGGATCCAAGGGAATCTGCCGCAGCCCCTTGAGGTAGGTCTCGCCGTTCGCATCGGGAACGACCAGCGCCTCAAGCGACTCCGGATACGCGCCGCCGTTGTTGACGGCATACGTCTCCACGGCGCTCATCAACGACTGGATGTCGATGTCGGCCTTCTTGTGCTGGGCGAAGTCCAGCCGATCGAGCACGATCGGCACTATCAGCATCGGTCCCAGAAAAAAGGCCAGCAGCAGTCCGAACGAACAGCCGACGATCAGGAGCGTCCGCTTGGTCTGCTTGCGCTTGGGCGGTGCGGGCGAGTCAACATTCGCAGGCGTGGGATCGCTCATGGTGGCATCATGGACGACGGCGCCGCGAGAGGCTTCCCGCACGCTCGATTTCGGGCTCGCTCAGCGCGCGCGGGCGGGCAGCGAGGCTTCGATCATTCCGAGGGCCTGATCGATCTCGGCCGCGGAGACGTTCAGCGGCATGCGGAAGCGGATCGCGCGCGAGCCGGACTTGAGCGCGAGCAGGCGCTGGTCGCGCAGGCGGCCGAGCACCGCGTCGCGAGTGGCCGTGTCGGAGAGCGTGAACGCGCACAGCGAGCCGACGCCGCGCACGTTGGTGAACGGCGCGCCCGAGCGCGCGAGCTGGCGCAGGCCGGCGACGAACTGGCGTCCGCGCGCGGCGATGTTCTCCGGCATCTTCTCCGACAGGATCACGTCGATGATCTGGCGCGAGCGCACCATGTCGGTCAGGTTGCCGCCCCAGGTCGAGTTGATGCGGCTGGGACGGTGGAAACAGTTTTGCGCGACGTCGTCGACGCGGCGGTTGGCGTACAGGCCTGCCTGCTGCGACTTCTTGGCGAACACGACGATGTCGGGCGCGACGCCGATCTGCTGCCACAGCCACGGCGTGCCGGAGCCGAAGAAACCCGTCTGCACTTCGTCGAAGATGAGCAGCGCTTCCTGCTCGTCCGCGTAGCGGCGCAGTTTCGCGAGGAATTCCGGCCGGAAGTGGTGGTCGCCACCTTCCGACTGCATCGGCTCGATCAGGATCGCCGCGACCTTGCCCTTGTGCTCACGGAACGCGGCCTCGATCTCGGCGCAGGAACGCGCCTCGCTCGCGGCGATGTCGTTGGCGATGCCACCGTCGAGGTCGAACTCGATCCCGGGGTTGTGCACGCGCGGCCAGCGGAACTTCGGGAACAGCCCGGTCTTGGTCGGATCGGTGTTGGTGACCGAGAGCGTGTAACCCGAGCGCCCGTGGAAGGCGTCCTTGAAGTGCAGGATGACGAGGTCGTCGCAGCTCTCGTTGAGGTCGACGTGCCCGAGCTTCTGCGCCTTCCAGTCGAAGGCGACCTTCATCGCGTTCTCGATCGCCAGCGCGCCGCCGGAGATCCAGAAGTGGTACGGGAAGCCCTGCGGCGTCACGCGCGTCGCGAAGGCCTCGACGAAACGCGCCATCGAGACCGTGTAGAGGTCGGAGTTGGCCGGGTTGTTCCGCGCGGCGGAGAGCAGCTCGGCCGTGAACTCCGCGTCCTGCATGCGCGGGTGCGAATAGCCGATCGGCCACGACGCGAAGCACGTGAAGAAGTCGAGCAGCTCGGTGCCGGTGCGCGAGTCGTGCAACCACGAGCCGTGGCTCTTCTCGAGGTCGAAGACGAACGGATAGCCGTCCGCCAGCTGGTGGCGCTTGAGGGTCTCGTGGACGTTCTGGGGGTGGATCATGGCTATCGCTCGGGCTCCATCATCGGCCCGCCGTCGAGCTCCCGTTGAAGCTCCTCCGCCGCGGTCCCCTCGGGGACCCGGACCAGTGCCAGAACCGGGGCTGGACGCGTCAGGCGCGCGAGGCCGGACCGCGGGGAGACGTTCGTGAACACGATTCCCGCGGGCCCGCCCTGGGCGTCCCGACTGTCCGGCGCGACACCGTGGATCGGAGTCGCGCCCTCGTCGAGCCCGAGCGCCCACGCGTGGGCGACGTGCTCCGGCAGGTCCGCATCGATCGCAGGCACGGGACGGCGCGCGTCCGCGCTGCGCTCGAGGCAGGCGAGGAGCTCTTCCGTGAAGCGCGAGAAGAGCCGCTCGTGACACAGCACCCGGGCCAGCGAGCCCGGAAACTGCGCGGAAAGTGTACCGGCCCGGCCGAGAAAACGCTCGACGCACGAAGGCGCGAGAAGGGCCGGATCCGCGCCGGAATCGACACGAATCGAGACATTCGCCACGCGCCAGAACTCGCGGGTTGTCTCGACACGCGAGCGCAGCCGCGGCGTGAGCTCGCGCAGCACGCTGTCGAGCTCGCGCAGGCGCACGAGCGCGAGGCCGGACGTCGCGAAGAGCGCGTGGTCGAGCTCGCGCAGGTCGCCGTGGACGAGCGCGAGCGGCGCAGGCGCGACGTCGGCACGCT
>JABWBL010000518.1 GCA_013360535.1 Planctomycetaceae bacterium | reverse complement strand
GACGGCGCCGCGGCGCGCGGACGACGGCTGGCCGGCGGCGGCGATCGTGCTCGAAGGTGCGCGAGGCACGCCGTTTCTCACGGCGAATCAGGCGCAGGGCGCGACCGCGCGCGTGATGCTCGCCTACGACGACGGCGTCTCGATCCGCTATTTCGAGGAGGACCTGCGGCCCTACTGGCGCCGCGATGGTTCGACGGGGCGCGAGTGGCTCGCGACCGCGGATGCGGATGGGACGATGCGCATCGGGCGCGCGCGCGCGTTCGACGCGGAGCTCGCCCGCGACCTGCGCAAGCTCGGCAGCGAGGAGTGGGTGCAGCTGTGCCAGCTCGCGTACCGGCAGGCGCTCGGCGCCAACAAGCTGTGCGCCGACGCGAATGGACGGCCGCTGCTCTTCCCCAAGGAGAACTTCTCCAACGGCTGCATCGCGACCGTCGACGTCATCTACCCGATGGCGCCGCTGTTCCTCCTGCTCTCGCCCGATCTCGCGAAGGCGATGCTCGTGCCGGTGCTCGACTACGCGGCCTCGTCGCGCTGGAAGTTCCCGTTCGCGCCGCACGATCTCGGGACTTACCCGCACGCGACGGGACAGGTGTACGGCGGCGGCGAGACGGGCATCGAGAACCAGATGCCGGTCGAGGAGTCCGCGAACCTGATCCTGCTCGTCGCCGCGATCTGCGAGCGCGACGGGCGTGTCGAGTTCGCGTCGAAGTACTGGAAGCAGCTCTCGGCCTGGGCGCGCTACCTCGAGGAGAAGGGCTTCGATCCCGAGAACCAGCTCTGCACCGACGACTTCACCGGCCACCTCGCGCACAACGTCAACCTGTCGGCGAAGGCGACGCTCGCGCTCGCCGCCCACGCACGGCTCGCGCGCAAGTTCGGCGCGCAGCAGCGGGCGGACGAGCTCGAGCTCACGGCGCACACCTGGGCCGCGGAGTGGCAGCACGCCGCGAGCGAGGCCGAGTCGACGAAGCTCGCCTTCGACCGCCCGGGCACGTGGAGCCAGAAGTACAACCTCGTGTGGGACGACGTGCTGCAGCTCGGCCTCTTCCCGCTCGAGGTGAAGCTGATGGAAGCGCGCTGGTACCGCAAGGTGCAGAACCCGTACGGCCTGCCGCTCGACAGCCGCGCGACGTTCACGAAGTCCGACTGGACGCTGTGGTCGGCCTGCCTCGGCGGCGATCGCGAGGACTTCGACGCGCTCGTCAAGCCGATCCACGCCTACGTGAACGCCACGCCCGACCGCGTGCCGCTGTGCGATTGGTCCGACACGCTGAGCGCGAGGAAGATCAACATGATCGCGCGCCCCGTCGTCGGTGGCTTCTTCCTTCGCGCGCTGCTCGACGCCGAGACGTGGAAGAAGTGGTACTCCCGCGGTGCCCGTGGCCCGCTGGCCTGGGCGCCCGCGCCGATCCTCGCGACCGAAACGCTCGTGCCCGATGCACGCAGCGCGAAGCTCGAATGGCGCTGGACCACCGAAGAGCCCGCCGCCGACTGGTTCTCGCCTGATTTCGCCGACGCTGCGTGGCAGCGCTCCACCGGCGGCTTCGGTTCCCCCGGCACTCCCGGTGCCGTGATCGGCACCGAGTGGTCGACGCCGGACATCTGGCTGCGTCGCTCGTTCGACCTCGCCGCCGTCCCGCCGGGCATCGTGCGCCTCTCGCTCCACCACGACGAGGACGTCGACGTCTACCTCAATGGCATCCTCGCCGCCCGCGTGCGCGGCTACACCACGTCCTACGTCACGGTCCCGCTCTCTCCCGAAGCCCGCGCTGCCCTGCGCGCCGGCCGCAACACCTTTGCGATCCGCTGCCACCAGACTTCCGGCGGCCAGTACATCGACTGCGGACTTGTGACCCTTTCGGCGAAGTAGCTCGCGCTCGTCAGAACAGCGAAACGGGATCGACGTCGATCACGGCGCGCAGCTTCGGCGCCGCGTCGGCCGACGAACGGACCGCGTCGAGCACGAGCTGCATCTGCGCGTCGTCGAGCGGAGTCTTGACGAGCAAGTGACGGCGGTGACGGTCGCGGGCGACGGCGATCGGAGCGGGCGCGGGGCCGAGCACGACGGCGGCGGAATCGAGCAGCTTGTCGCGCAGCGCATCACCGACAGCGACCGAGGAGTCGACGACGAGTTTCTCGCTCGCGTCTTCCCACAGGAGGCGCACGAGGCGACCGTGCGGCGGGTAGGCGAGCTCGGAACGCAGCTCGGATTCGTGCTGGGCGAAGGCGTCGTAGTCGTGCGCGGCCGCGAGCCGGATCGCGGGATGCTGCGGCGACATGGTCTGCACGACGATGCGACCGGGCAGCTCGCCGCGACCGGCGCGGCCGGCGACTTGGCTGATGAGCTGAAAGGTGCGCTCCGCGGCCCGGAAGTCGGGCAGGTGCAAGGCACCATCGGCGGAAATGATGCCGACCAGCGTCACGCGCGGGAAATCGAGGCCCTTCGCGATCATCTGCGTGCCGACGAGCACGTCGATCTCGCCGCGGCCGAAGGCGCCGAGCGTCTCCTCGTAGTCCTCGCGCCGCCGCATCGTGTCCGAGTCCATGCGCCGGATGCGCGCGTCCGGCGCGACCTTCGCGATCTCGAGCTCGATGCGCTCCGAGCCCGCACCGACGAAACGCAGGCCCGGCCGCGTGCACGTCGGGCAGGCCTTCGGCGCGGGAATCTCGTCGCAGCACGAATGGCACACGAGGCGCGCGATGCGCTGGTGCCACGCGAGCGCGACGTCGCAGCGCCGGCAGCGCACGGTCTCCTTGCAACCCGGGCACCACAGTACGGGCGCAAAGCCGCGGCGATTCTGGAACAGGATCGCCTGCTCGCCGCGTGCGAGCGTCTCCGAGAGCAGCAGCAGGAGCCGCCGCGAGAAGAGCTTGTGCCCCTGCGCGCCCACCGGCTCCGAGCGCACGTCGACGATCTCGACGGGCGGCGCGCCGTGGCCGCTGATTCGACTGGGCATCGAGAGCCGCGCGAGCGCGCCCGC
>JABWBL010000517.1 GCA_013360535.1 Planctomycetaceae bacterium | reverse complement strand
GGTCGACGTAGAAGAGCTCGCGGAACTCCTCTGCGAGGTCGAGGCGGAGGACCCCGTCCTTCGGCTTGAGCATCGTGCCGGGCACGAGGATCGTCTCGTTCGAGCGCGGCGGGAGGTAGATGCCCGTCGCCACCGGCAGGCCGAGAGGCGTGCCCGAGTGGCAGTCGGCGACGAAGTGCCAGCGCTCCCCGTCGAAGGCGTAGAGGAAGGGGCAGGATCCCACCTCGCCCTCGCGCTCCTCGATCCCGAGGCAGGACGCGACGAGCGGGGTGACGCTGCCCTGTTCCACGCCGTTCGTCCAGCGGAGGACGATCGAATCCACGGTCGAACGCCGGCCTAGACCGAAGCTCACGAGCCCGTCCCGGCAGGTCGCGCCGATGCGGAGGTCGCCGGCGCGGAGGCGCACGCTCGTGCCGATCCCCCACTCGTTCGTCTTGAGGCCGCGCGGGGCGACGTCGATCCAGCCGAGCGCCGCGCCGCGGATCGAGAGGAAGAGGTCCAGGTGCGTGTCGGTGAGCGCGAGAAGGTCGCGGCTCCCGTCGCGGTTGAAGTCGGCGTCGATCGCCCGGATCGGCCGGCCCTCGATCGCGAGGCCGGCCTGCGGCTTCGTGTCCACGACGCCGTCCGAGTCGAGGTCCACGAGCGCGAGGTGCTCCGCCACCTTCGCGAAGGCGCCCTCCCTCCACTTCCAGACGCCGCCGCCGATCCGCACCTCCTCGAGGAGGTCGTTGTCGACGTCCCGCGCCTCGAGCCCCTCGCCGGCCGGCAGCTCGCGCTTCCGGAACCGCAGCTCGCGCAGGTTCTCGAACCACGCGTTGCCCTGCCCGCCCGTCACGAGGAGGTCCACGTCCTGGTCGTCCTCGACGTCGAGGATCAGCGCGTCCGACGCGGGGGGCTCGGCGAGGCCGAGCTTGGCCGCCGTCTCGGCGTAGCGCACGAAGCGCGCGAGCGGGATCGAGGGGTCGTCGCCCTCCTTCCGCGCGCTGTACTCGACCGAGGCGAGGTAGAGGCGGTTCGTCGCGCCGCCGACGAAGAGGTCGAGGTCGCCGTCGTGGTCGAGGTCGACCGTCGCGATCGAGCGCGCGTCGTCCTTGAAGCCCAGGCCCGTGAGCGACGACACGTCGCAGAAGCGCCCGTCGCCGGTGTTGACGTAGGACGTGTTCTGCTCGCGCCCGCTGAAGGACGTGCCCTGGCGCATCAGGCGGTTGAGCGCGGCCCAGCTCGCGAGGTAGCCCCCGCGATCTCCGCCCGTGGTCTCCGTGGGTGAACGCGACACGACCTGCCGCCAGTAGAAACTTCACAAGTCCGCCGGATCCTCGCCCGTGAGGAAACCGTTGGGGGTGAAAAGATCGGGGCGGCCGTCGTTGTCGAAGTCGACGAACGTGGAGCCCCAGGCCCAGCGCCCCATCGTGATCCCGGCCTCCTCGCTGACGTCCGCGAACGTGCCGTCGCCGAGGTTGCGGAAGAGCGAGTTCCCGCGCGCGTGGCGCTGGTAGCTCGAGCGCAGTTCCTCGCTCGCGCCCTCCATGAAGCGCCGCTGGAACGCGATGCGCCCGCCGGCCGAGGAAAACATGTTCCCCACGTGCAGGTCGACGAGCCCGTCCTGGTCGAAGTCGCCCCAGCTCACGCCCATGCCCGCGGCCATGTCCTCCACTCCGGCGAGGTCGGCCACGTCGCGGAAGCGCCCGCCGTCGTTGCGGTACAGGTTGTTGCGGCCGAAATCGTTGGCGACGTACAGGTCGAGGTCGCCGTCGTCGTCGTAGTCCTCCCAGCAGGCGGCGAAGCTGTAGCGGTGGTTGCGGTGGTCGAGCCCGACCTCGTCGGTCACCTCGACGAACTTCCACGCGCCCGCGGCGGTGTCGTTGCGCAGGAGCACGTTCGCGCGCCCGTTGTTGGCGTCGTGGTAAGGCAGCGGCGCGCGCTCGGCCGTGTCGGGAATCATGTAGTTGCAGACGTACAGGTCGAGGTCGCCGTCCTCGTCGTAATCGGCGGCGGCGATCGACTCGGTGCCCCACGTGCGCAGCGAGGCGCGCAGCGTGAAGCGCGCGCGGCCATCGTTCTCCATCAGGAGCAGGTTGGGATCGGTCTGGATCGCGAGGTCGAGGTCTCCGTCGCGGTCGAGGTCGCAGAACAGCGCGCTCGGCGTCGAGTCGAGCCAGTCGACGCCACTCTCGGCCGCCACCTCGCGAAAACTGCCGTCGGGCTGCTGCAGGAACAGCGCGTTCGGCAGGCCTCCGGGCTGGCCCACGTACAGGTCCTCGAGCCCGTCGCCATCGGCATCGCCGACGCACAGGCCCTCGTAGCCGCCGAGCGCGATGCCCAGATGCGCGTCGAGCCCCGCGGCCCAGTGGTCGATGCCGTGGACGAGCTGCTCCGTCATCCGGCGCGTGCCGCCGAGCGTGGCCTTGGTGCAGTCGACGAACATCGGACGCGCGCGTCGGTCGCTCGCTTCGTCGTAACGCTCGAGCTGCACGCTGCGCAGGCGCGGCAGCGCCTCGCCCTCGCCGCGAGTCCACTCGCAACGCCAGGTCCCGTTCTGCTGGACGCCGCCCGCGACGGAGCGCGACGCGATCCAGACGTAGGAGCGGGTCGCGAAGCCACCGGGCAGTTCCTCGATCGAGAACACCTTGATCGAGGCCTTCGGACTCGCCGCATCCGCGTGACCGGCCCCGAGCTCGCGCAGCGCGCGCAGCAGTCCCGATGGGCCTTCGTGCACGAATTGCGCCGCCCAAGCCGCCGCGGGTCGACGCACCTGCAGCTCGCCAGTGTCGTGCACGAGCGCGAGCTCGCCGGGGCGCAACACGCTCGCGCGCACGCTCGGCTCGCACAGCGGAACGAGCGTCGCCTCGCAGTCTTCCGTGCGGCAGGCGATCAGGGCCGCGAGGGCGTACAGCGCCTGCTGCGCGCGCTCGCCATCGACCTCACTCTGCCAGCCGTCGACGCTCGCGTCGCGCCGGTTGAGCAGGTCGGCGAGCCGCGGCGGCGGAGA
>JABWBL010000516.1 GCA_013360535.1 Planctomycetaceae bacterium | reverse complement strand
CCGAGCGCGAGCTGCTGCAGCGCGAGCCCGCCGAGCACCAGTCCCACGAGCGTCGCCGCGTGCATCGCCCGCGTCCGCAGCGCGAAGTAGCGCGCGTGGATGCGGTGGGGGACGAGGCCCGTGATCCACGCATTCCACGCCGGCGCCGCCGCCAGTCCCGCCGCCCAGTACAGCGCCGCCGCGAGGAAGATCGGCACGAGCGGCATGCGCCCCACGAAGGCACCGACGATCAGAGGAACGAACGCGACGGCCTGCATCGACGCGCACAGGACCACCCAGCGCCGGTGGGAGCCGAGGCTCGCCACGGCCTGCGGCGTGCCGAGCTGCACGACGGCTCCCGCGAGCATCGGCAGCGTCGCGACGAGCCCCGCCGCGAGCTCCCCGTGCCCAGAGGCCAGCACGAAGGCCGGGAAGTACGTCTCTCCCGCACCCACCATCGCGGCGTACAGCACGCCGTCGATCCACGAGTGCCGCAGGTCGGGCCGCAGGTTCGCGAGCGAGAAGGAGTGTGGAGCCATGGTGCGGCGCACACGCTAGCGAAAACGCGAGCGGGGCTCCCCGGCTTCAGGCCGGAGAGCCCCGCGTGGACTCGAGCTCAGCAGCCGCTTGCGCGACTTACTGGAGGGTCAGTTCGCCGTAGGCGATGAACGGCGTGCCGTTCGTGCGGAAGCCGAAGAGCTGGATCGGCACCACGGTGCCGGCCGCTTCGCCCGCGAGGCCGAGCGTCGCGTCGACCTGCGCGTAGTTGAACTGGAAGCGGAGGTCGCCGCGGCCGTCGTTGCCGGCCGGGTTGCAGTCACCGAAGCTGGTGGCCGCGAAGACGCTCGTCTGCGCCGCCGAGTACTGGAACGGGTTGGTCGGCACGACGAAGTTCGTCGGGTCGGCCTGACGCGACAGCTTGACCGTGGCGCGGTTGACCTGGTTCATGGTCAGGTTCGGACGGCCGAGGAGCGTCAGCGTGAAGCGCGCGCCCTGCGTGCCGCGGTCGAGCACGTCGGGGCAGTTGTTCACGTCGAACTCGAGGCCGAACGCGCTGTCCGCCGAGGGGCTGGTCAGCGTGATCGTCTGGTCGAGCGACGAGAAGAAGCCGCAGCGGTCGGTCGCGGTCCACGTGCGGATGATGGTCTGCTCGTGGCCGGGGCCCTGGCTGGGGACGATCGTGTCGAAGTAGTTCGTGGTCGGCGCCGGGTCGCACAGGTCGGTCGCGCCGGCGAGGCCGGTCGTGAGGACCGTCGTGTCGATGCCCCAGGGGCCGATCACGTTGGAGGGCAGGTTGAGGACCGGGGCGGTCGTGTCGGTGACCGTCACCCAGCCGGCGCACGGCGTCATCTGGCCGCCCGAGGTCACGCGCAGCACGAGGAAGCACTGGCGGAAGCACTGGCCGGTCATGTCGATGATGTAGTTCGCCTGGACCGACGTCGGGTCGTCGACGAAGCCGAACGGGCACTCCTCGAACCAGGCGACGGTGTAGGCCGTGCCGTCCGGGTCGAACGAGCCACTGCCGTCGACGGGCACAGCCGTCGCAGCGCCGGCGCATTCGGCGTTGTAGGGGCCACCGAAGGCGCAAACCGGCGCGGCTTCGGGGTCGTCGGCGAGCGCGACCTGCGAGAGCAGGGCCGCCGCGGTGGCGAGCAGGACGTTACGGGGAGAGGTGCGAGAGAACATGGAGACTCCGATGAAGATGCGGGGAGAGGGACGGCGGCGCAGGGGTGCGCTTGGTCCCAGGTAGAGGGCTGGCTTGCGAGGAATTGCGAACTCCTAGAGTCAGAGCATACACCAAGGAGCTCGGCTTCCCTCGAAACCATGACCGTTTTGTCACAGGGGGCTGCCGGTTGGGGGCAACCCGACGGCGCGAGCGCCTTCGGAGGCGAGAACTCGCGTCTGGAACGAAACGAGGTTCCAGCGAGACTGGATCCACGAATCGGACCGGAACGAAGTCGTTCGCCTTGGGCTGGGAAGCTTGCCGGAGACGCTCGTCGCAGGCGCAACCCTAGCCGATCGGCGCTTTTTTCAGAAGCGACAATCTGACGGCAATTTCGGGCCTACCCGCTAGTTCCTTGGCGACGGAGGCCGCTCTGCGCAGATTCCGTCCCGGACTCGGGTTCGAGGCCCCCGGCGCCCAAGCCGAATTGGCGGCGCAGCCAGCGGGGGCGGCTGAAGTCCCAATGGCGCTCGGCCATGGCCGCCACCACGACCGGGTAGATCCTTCGCAGCACCGACTGGAAGCGCTCGGGAACGCCCGTCAGGGCCGAATAGCGCTCCAAGGCGGCCCGTTCCCAGTCCCTGAGGCGATCCTCCGACCGGACGAGCTCCCACATGCCGCGGGCATCGAGCCCCTCGGCTTGCTTGCGCTCGTGCAGCAGGTGGTGGAGCAGGTCGAAGAGCGGCAAATCGGCGGATTCGGCCGAGCCCCAGTCGAGGATCGCGAGCAGCTCGCCGGTCGGCGTCACCTGCACGTGCTTCGAGCGCAGGTCGGCGTGGTGGACGACGCGGGGCAGGGGGCAGCCGAGGAGGTCGCGTCGGGCTTCGGCCCTCAGCCGCTCGAGCGCTTCGACGACCTGCGGCTCGCCCGCGTGGGCGGCGACGATCTCGAAGCGGCGGCCGATCAGCTCCTCGAAGCCCGCCTCGTCGAGCGGCTCGGGCGCCGTGACCACCAGTCCCGCGAGCGCGTCGACCAGACCCTCGAGCGTGCGGCGCGTAGCCGCGAGGTCGCCGGTCAGCTGCGGCGCCGTCAGCCCGCCGATCCGTCGCTCGACCGTGACGTACACGCCGTCGAGCTCGCCCTCGAACAACGCCTGCGGCACCGGACAGCGTGGGTGATGCGCCTCGATCTCCCGCAGCGTGCGCACGTGGGTCGCCAGTTGCGAGCGCTGCGCCGCGCTCAGGCCGACGTGCAGGCACCAGGCTCCTTCTGCGCCGGTACTCGAGCGCGTCAGCAGCAAGGCGGAGTTGCCGCGGGTCGCGACGACGTGCTCGAGCTCGGCCCCGCGCTCGCCCGTC
>JABWBL010000020.1 GCA_013360535.1 Planctomycetaceae bacterium | reverse complement strand
TGCAGGGGCGCCTCCGCCAGCTTGAGCGGCGCGAGGTCGTCGCGTGGGGCGAGCACCGCTCGCGCGGACTTCCGCCCGTCTTCGAGCAGCACCCGGAACACGAACAGGCCGGCGCCGGCTACGGCGCGGGAGGCGCTCGCGCATTCCGAGCGCTTCACGCCGCCGCCGTCGAGCGGCAGGTCGCGCAGGGCGAGGCGGGGGTCTGTGGAGGCGGGGAGGACGCTCGCAGCGGGGGACGTGCTCATCGGGCGGCGAGGGTAGCGGACGGGCTCGGACAGGGAACAGGTTTCCGGGGGTGCCCTTCGCTGGAGTATCTTCCGCCCGTCGTCCGATGGGAGTTGGCTCCCACGAGGATCCCCATGAAGCGCCCGCTGCACCTCTTCGCCTGCCTGATTCCGCTCGTCGCCTCCGGTTGCAAGGACGAGGTCGCTCCGGATCCGAAGACTCCCGCGAGCTCGGTGACCGCACCCGACGCTGCCGCGGGCAAGACGCCCGCCGTCGAGACGCCGAAGGCTCCCGACAGCGTGGATCCGAGCGCGCTTCCCGCCGGTCCCGACGCGCCGCCGAAGGTGGTGCTCGGCCGCATCCAGACCCCGGTGAACGCCGAGGTCGGGCAGGTGGTCAACGTGAAGGAGCACTTCGAGAACGGCCAGCTCGCGACGGAACGCAGCGAGCGCAAGGAGGCCGACGGCAAGTACACGCGCGTCGGTCCGATGAAGGCCTGGTACGAGAACGGCCAGCTGCGCTGCGAAGGTGGCTACGACGAGCGGGGCAAGCTCACCGGCCACTGGCGCTACTACACGGAGACCGGGATGCTCCTGCGCGAAGGCGACTTCGCCGAGGGGCAGCGCGAAGGCGACTGGATCGAATTCCACACCAACGGCCAGATGCGCTCGTCGGGTCTGCTGCACATGGGCCAGGCCGAGGGCCCGTGGCAGTACTGGCACGAGAACGGCAAGCCTGCGGCGGAGGGCACCTACGTCAACAACCTGCGCGAGGGCCCGTGGATGTTCTGGGACGAGCAGGGTGTCCCCGATCCCGCGCGCTGCGGCGAGTACAGCAAGCACAACCGCATTCGCTGAGGGTTCGCGCGGGAAGCGTCCGAGCGCTCCGGCTGCCGAGGGCGCCGGACAGCGAGACCTTGAACGGCGCCAGGTTCTTGGGGAGCGCGCGGCGGTTGCTAGCCTGTCGGGCCGCGCGGGGAAACCCGTGAATGGCCGGTGGTGGGCGCGCGTAAGCGCGCGTTCCGCCCGTTGGGGCGCAGCAGTTCTTCCCGTACGAGAGCAAGGAGCAAGGCGATGGGTGTGATGGATTGGCTGAAGCGCGGCGTCGGCGAGATGATGATCGCGCGTCCCGACGACGCGAAGCCGCTCGTGGTCTGGAAGCATCCCGACCCGACGATCCCGATGAAGTCGCAGCTGACCGTCGAGTCCGACGAGAAGTGCGTCTTCTTCCGCGACGGCAAGGTCGTCGCGACGCTCGGCCCCGGCCGGCACACGCTCGACACGGCCAACCTGCCGTTCCTCTCCAACCTCGTCGACTCCTTCACCGGCGGGCGCGTGTTCATCGCCGAGGTGTTCTTCGTCAACGTGCGCGAGCACGTCAGCAACAAGTTCGGCGGGCGCATCGGCAACGTCGAGGACCCCAAGTCCGGCGTGCCTGTCGAGACGATGGTGCACGGCGAGTTCGCCTTCCGCGTCGTCGATCCGGCGGCGCTGATCACGGGCCTGGTCGGCATGGGGCGCAGCGACCCCGAGCAGGTGCCCGGCTGGATGAAGGAGCAGGTGCTCAAGGTCGTGCGCGACCGCGTGGCCGAGCTCGTCGTCAAGAACCGCTGGCCGCTGCTCGACGTCACCAGCGGCGCCTACACCGAGGAGATCGAGGCCGATGTGCTCGCCGGTCTCGGCCAGCACGTGACGAGCTACGGCCTCGCGATCCCGCGTCTGGGCAACTTCGTCGTGGCGATTGCGGAAGGCGACTCGGCGAACCTGAAGAAGCTCTACACCGATGCGGCCTACCTGCGCACGGTGGGGGGCGTCGACAGCTTCCAGAAGTTCGCAGCCGGCAAGGCGATGCTCGGCGCCGGCGAAGGCATGGCGAAGGGGGGCGGCGGCGGTGAGGGCGGCGGCGGTCTGCTCGGTGGGGCGGGCTTGGGCGTCGGACTCGGCCTGGCCCAGCAGATGCTCCAGTCGCAGCGGCCTTCGGCCCCGGAAGCGTCCGCTCCGTCCACGCCCAAGGTGACCTGCGGCGCCTGCGGCAGCTCGGTCAGCCCCGGAAAGTTCTGCTCGGCCTGCGGCAAGGAACTGGCGAGCGCGCCCAACGCCTTCTGCGCCGGGTGTGGTGCTTCCCTCACGCCCGACGCCCGCTTCTGCGGCGGCTGCGGCCGCAAGCGCTGAAGCCCTGTTCTTCTTGGTTTGTGGCGCCCTGTCCCTCCTCGCGGAGGGGCGGGGCGTCTTGCTTTCGGACGCTCCGGAGCCCTGCGGTGAAACGTCGCCCGCCCTCGCGGAACACCGGATCCAAAACGGAGGGAACTTGCCAACCCAAGGAAACCTCTTACCTTTGCTAGGAATCCGGTTTGACGCTTCCTTCACGGGGGCGTTACCCTTGGATCAAGAGGTTCTCTCCCTCCCTTTTCACTTCTCAGGAGACATTTCATGGTTCGTTCGACTCTGATCGCGGCTGGCGCCATGCTGCTCTGTGGCGCAAGCTTCGCGCAGCAGCAGGCGGCGCCGCTGTACCCCGTCACCAGCCCGATCCAACGCGGTCCGGTGATCAACCTGCGCACCGGCCAGCCGCTTAGCGCCGCGCGCGAAGCGCAGATGCGTGCGTACACCCAGATCGTGTACGACAACACCTGCACCTACTCCGTCGCTGGCTACTACTTCGGTGGTAACCCGTGCGAAGACCACATCGACGAAGGTCGTATCCCCGGCGGCATCGGCGGCAACAACCCGCTCGGTTCGTCGACGGACAACAACGTGACCTTCTTCGAGGTCGCCTACTGCACGACGCTGGCCACCGGCTCGGTCGACATGCAGGTCGGCTTCTACAACAACCTCGGCCAGTGCGCCGGCATCAGCCCGGTTCCGCCGCCGCTGTCGACGCAGGGCACCGTGTTCCAGCTCCCCGTGGCGACGATGCCCGGTTCGGGCTGCTGGGTGGTCGGCTTCGACCTCGGCAACACCGGCTTCTGCATGCCCTCGGACGGTGATGGCATCTTCGACAACATCACCAACCTCGACGTGTTCAACTGGTCGTGGCGCATGGTGAGCGGCTCGGGTGGTTCGCTGCTGAGCGGCGAGCCGATCGCGACGACGCCCGGCTCGTGCACCTACAACATCCCGTGCTCGACCGACCCGCTGTACGGCAACCCCTGCGGCTCGGGTCTCGACACGATCGACAGCTGGTGGGTCAACATGGACGGCGACGCCGCCGGTGGTGGCCAGAACAACCCCAACTGCACCGGTCTCGACACCGGCTGCTATTGGTTTGGCGGTCACCCGACCGGTCCGTTCTCGAGCTACTACCTCCGTCTGGGTTCGAACGGCTCGTGCGGCGGCTGCGTCGCTCAGTCGGTCAACTACTGCACGGCCGGCACCACGACGAACGGCTGCAACGCCACGATGACGCTCCAGAGCGGCATCCCCAGCGCCAGCAACGCCGCTCCGGCGGTCGTCGCGGCGACGGGCGTCGAAGGCCAGAAGACGGGCCTGATCTTCTTCGGCATCGGCCAGGCGGCCACGCCGTGGGCCCCGACCTCGTCGAGCTTCCTCTGCGTGAAGTCCCCGACGCTGCGCACCTCGGTGCAGGCGACGAACGGCACCAGCGGCGCTTGCGACGGCACGATGTCGATCGACATCAACGCGGAACTCGCCTCTCAGACGAGCTTCCCGGTTGCCGCCGGCTCGGTGTTCGATCTGCAGGCGTGGTTCCGCGACCCGCCGGCCGTCAAGACGACGCACCTCTCGAACGGTCTCGAGATCGTTCTCTGCCCGTGATCTCCTGAGCCGCACCGCGGGCCCGCTGGGCCTGCGGTGAGGTTCGCGGTTCACCGCCTCCAAGGACCGGCCGCCCGCGTGGTGGCCGGTCCTTTTTTTGTCCCGCGGCAGAAGCGGAGGAGCGGGCACGGGAGGAGAAGGAGACGGGACGGGAGTTGGGGGCGCGGACGCCAGTGGGGCGCGCTGCGGCGCTGGGGAGGGGCCGGGCAAGGGGCAGGGGCAGAGCGGATGGGAAGCCGGCGAACGCGGAGGAGACGGGCGCGGAAGGGATGTGGCGCGCGAGGGAGAGCACGCGGCCGCGCCGAGCAGCCCAGGGGCCGCTGAGGGCCGTTCCAGCTGAGCCACACCGAACAGAGCCCGGCAAGGCCGATCCGTGCGGCTCGGCTCGCGCAGCGACTCCCAGATCGCCGCGAGACTCAGGGCGCGCGCGCCTTCCTGAGTTCACAGGCCTCTGGAGCCAGCGTGTTCGCTCCCGCCGCTCCCAACGCCAAGCAAAACGGCCGGCCCCCGCGCTGGGGACCGGCCGCTGTGTCCGACCGCGAGAAGCGGGGGACGAACCCGAGCTACTGGCAGATCTGGAACTGGACCGCGTTGGTCAGGCTGATCGTGAAGGGGTCCGCGGGGTCGCGGCTCCAGTACTGGGCGTTGACCTGCTGGCCGAGGGTCTGGAGCAGCGGGTCGGTGCCGGAGTCGATCAGGGCCTTGAAGTTGTAGTTCAGGACGCCGGAGCAGTTGGTGCCCGTCGGGCTGCCGCCGCTGTTGCTGGCGGGAGTGCGGCGGACGGGGTTCTGCACGCACATCGTGCCGCCCTGGAAGGGCTGCGCGTTGGCCGCGTAGCCGTAGAACAGCAGGCCCTGGCGGTTGTTGATGATGTTCGTCGCCGAGATCGAGAAGCTCGTGTTCGGGCTCAGGCTCGGGTTGCCGGTCGACGCGATCGTCGGCAGGCAGAACTGGCTGTTCATCTTCGGCGTGCAGTAGGTGAACGGCGGGGTGCCGCCCTGGCACTCGCAGGAGTCGGGAATGCCGTTCTGGTTGACGTCGAGCGCGCCCGCGGCGATGTCGCAGGAGTCGGGGATGCCGTTCTGGTTGCAGTCGGGCGTGCCCGTGGCGACGTCGCACTCGTCGGGGATGCCGTTGGCGTTGCAGTCGAGCGAGGTGCCGTTCTGCAGGTCGCAGCCGTCGGCGATGCCGTTCTGGTTGCAGTCCTGGGAGCCGCCGGCCGGGTCGATGCGGTACACCTCGCCGTCGGAGTAATCGAGGATGTAGATCTCGCCGTTGGCGTCCTCGCCGAAGGAGGAGATCGAGGAGATCGTCGGGGTGCCGACGGGCTCCAGCTCGGTGGTGCGGACGGTGAAGTTGCTCACCGTGCCGTTGGTGTACTTGAGCGACCAGATCGCGCTCGAGCAGTAGTCGGCGTAGAAGTAGGTGCCCTGCAGGCCGCAGACGTTCGTGCCGCGGTAGACGTAACCGCCGATGGCCGAGCAGTGGCCGCCCGAAGCCTGGGTGTAGTCCCGGATCGGGGCGGTGAGCGCGACCGAGTTGCAGGTGCAGCCGGTCAGGCCGGTGCAGCTCGTGCCTTCCATGCAGCGCCAGCCGTAGTTCAGGCCGCTGACGCCGGCCGGCATGAAGTCGATCTCCTCGACCGCGTTCTGCCCGACGTCGCCGATGAACATGTCCCCGGTCAGGCGGTCGAAGCTGAAGCGGAAGGGGTTGCGCAGGCCGATGGCCCAGATCTCGTCGAGCGGGTTGCCGGCGCCGACGTAGGGGTTGTCCTGCGGGATGTAGGGCGCCGGGATGTCGACGTCGAGGCGCAGGATCTTGCCCAGCAGCGACCCCGTGTTCTGGGCCGCGTTGTTGGGGTCGTTGCCGCTGCCGCCGTCACCGGTGCAGATGTAGAGCTTGCCGTCGGCGCCGAAGGCGAGGCCGCCGGCGTTGTGGTTGGAGAAGGGCTGCGTGATCGTCAGCAGCGGGAGCTCGGTGGTGCCGGCGATGTCGGGATTGGCCGTGGAGACCTGATACCGCGCGACGACCGTGGCACCCGTGCCGCTCGCCGTGTAATTGACGAAAAAGTAGCCGTTTTGCGCGTAATTGGGGTGGAACGCCATGCCGAGCAGGCCGCGCTCGCTACCGGTCGAGATCTTGCCGAGGCCCCCTTGGGCGGCCGAACCGAGGTGCAGGAACGGCGTCGCGTTGATCGCGCCGTTCTTGATGATGCGGATGCGGCCGCTCTGCTCGACCACGAACATGCGGGTCGTGTCCCCCGGAGGCGAGCAGAGGAACACGGGCTGGGAGAAGCCGGTCTGCACCAGCGTCGCCTGCAGGGTCTGACCCCAGGCAGGGGTGGTGAGGAGGGCGGCTGCGAGGAGCGCGCCGGCGGAGATCATGCGCATGGAGAGTGTCCCGAGGTGCGAAGGTAGGGCGCCCCCGGCCGAAGGCGGGGAGCTCGTGGGGGGGAGATACCAGATCGTCGAGGCAAGGACTCTGGAAGTCAAGGCGAGGCAGCCTCTGCGACGTGGCCTGCAGTAGGCTCTCGTCGCGATGGTGCCCAACCCCGAGGGAGACGATTCGACCGTTCGTCCCGGGCTCGCCAGGGTCCTCGGCCTCTTGGACGTGACCATGCTGGTCATGGGTTCGGTGATCGGTGCCGGAGTTTTCCAGGCGCCGGCCCGCATCGCCGCCGGGATGGGCTCGCTCGAAGGCGTGCTGGGCGCCTGGGCCTTCGGCGGGCTGGTGGCGATCAGCGGGGCGCTCGTCTTCGCCGAGCTGGGCGGGATGATGCCGCGCACCGGCGGCGAGTACGTGTTCGTGCGGGCGGGCGCCGGGCGCTTCGCGGCCTTCCTGTTCGGCTGGATGTCGCTGACCGCGATCGTTTCGAGCGCGATCGCCTATGTGGCGGGTGTGTTCGTGGAGCACCTCGAGGCGCTGCTGCGTTCGACGGCCGGCTTCGAGGGCTTCGGGAGCGGTGGGGCCAAGGCGATCGCGGTCGGGGTGATCGTGGCGCTCGCGCTCGTCAACGCGCGTGGCGTCCGCCTGGGTGCGAGCGTCCAGAACGTCGCGATGCTCGCGAAGATCGCCGGGATCCTGTGCGTGGTGGCGCTCGGCGCTGCGGTCGGGCTGGGCCTGATCGAGCCGCGCGTCGCGCCCACGGAGGGTGGCGACTTGCCGTGGAACTGGGACGGCGTCGGCATGGCGCTGTTCGGCATCGTGTTCACGTTTGGCGGCTGGCAGAACGTGGCGTCGGTGGCGAGCGAGATCCGCAATCCGGAACGCAACTTGCCGCTCGGCACCCTGCTCGGCACGCTCGCGGTGGTGGTGCTCTACCTCGCGCTGAACACGGCGCTGGTGGCGATCCTCGGCGTGCGCGGCGTGGCGGAGAGCGCGACGCCGGTCGCGGCCGCAGCCGGCGCCGTGGTGAGCTGGGGCGAGCCCCTCGTCGCCGCGCTCGTCACGGTCTCGACCTTCGCGATCACCCAGGTGCTCCTGATGCTCGCGCCGCGCATCTACGTGGCGATGGCGCAGGACGGCGTGTTCTTCCGCGGGATCGGAGCGATCCACGAACGCTGGCAGACTCCGGCGCGCGCGATCCTGCTGCAGGCGGGCTTCGCCGTGGCGCACGTGTTCGTCGCGGGCAGCATCGGCGAGCTGCTCGAGGTGTGCTCGATCTGCGACTGGGTCTTCTTCACGATCTGCGGCCTCACGCTGTTCGTGCTGCGCCGGCGACTTCCGGACGCACCCCGGCCCTACCGCGCCTGGGGCTATCCGTGGATGCCCGCGATCTTCCTCGTCTGTTCGGCCACCGTGCTCGTGCGCATCGCGCTCAGCGCCCAGACCGTTCCCGCGCTGCAGGCCGCGGGCCTGTTCGCTGCGGGCGCGATCGCTTACGCGCTCTGGGCGCGGCGCTCACCAGCGTCGGCCGGCGGATAGCAGGTCGCGAGCGGCGTCGCCATCGACGGCGCGGCTGAAGAAGTAACCCTGCGCGTAATCGCAGTCGACGGCGCGCATCAGCGAGAGCTGGGCCTCGGTCTCGACACCCTCGGCGACGACGCTCTTCCCGAGGTTGCGGCCGATCATCACGATCGTGCGCGCGATGCGCGCGTCGTCGCTCTCGATGCCACGCTCGCGCCCGAGATGCTGGATGAAGGAGCGGTCGATCTTGAGCGAGTCGATCGGGAAGCGCTGCAGGTAGGCGAGCGACGAGTAACCCGTGCCGAAGTCGTCGATCGAAAGGCGCAGGCCGAGGTCCTTGAGCTTGAGCAGGATCGACTTGGCGGCGTCGGGGTGCTCGAGGATCGCGCTCTCGGTGATCTCGAGCTGGATCTGCTCGCCGCGGATGCCGGTCTCGACCAGGATCTGCGCGATCTGGTGCGCGAGGTCGGGCTGGTTGAGCTGCTTGCTCGACAGGTTGACCGAAAGCGTGCAGGGCGACGGGTCGGAGAGCTTGCGTTGCCACGAGGCGAGCTCGAGGCAGGATTGCCGCAGCACCCAGCGGCCCAGCGGCACGATCAGACCCGTTTCCTCGGCGATCGGGATGAACTCGCCCGGCGAGATCGCCCCACGTTCGGGGTGCGTCCAGCGTACGAGCGCCTCGAAGCTCGTGATGCGGCCGCTGGCGAGCGACACGATCGGCTGGAAGTGCACGTGCATCTCGTGGCGCTCGATCGCGCGGCGCAGGTCGCGCTCGATCTGCAGCTGCTGCACGGCGTGCGCGTGCATCGCGGTGTCGAACAGCGCGTGCCTCGCTCGGCCGGCGGCCTTGGCGCGGTACATCGCCGTGTCCGCGTCGCGCAGCACGTCCTCGGGACGCTGGTAGCCGGTGCTCGAAGTCGCGATGCCGATCGACGAACTGACGAACAGCTCGTGGCCGGAGATGTTGAACGGCGCGAGCAGCTCGGCGTGGATGCGGTCGGCGATCTTGATCGCGTCGCCCGCGTCCTGGATGCCCTCGAGCAGCACGGTGAACTCGTCTCCGCCCAGGCGCGCGACGCTGTCGCCGGGGCGCAGCGAGAGCTCGAGGCGCCGCGCGATCATCACGAGCAGGCGGTCGCCCGCCATGTGCCCGAGGCTGTCGTTGATCACCTTGAAGCGGTCGATGTCGAGGAACAGCACCGCGAACGAGTAGTCCTTGCGGCGCGCGGCGCGGCGCAGGGCGTGGCGCAGGCGGTCGAGGAACAGCGCGCGGTTGGGGAGCTCGGTCAGCGAGTCGTAGAACGCGCGGTGCGCGAGCTGGTCCTCGGCGAGCTTGCGGCTGGTGATGTCGCTCAGCGAGCCGGCGAGGTGCGTCGCCTTGCGCTCGTGGTTGCGCTCGGCGAGCCCGCGGCACAGCACCCAGCGCCACGCGCCGCTCTCGTGCATCAGGCGGTGTTCGCTCTCGAAACGCGCGGACAGGCCTTCGAGGTGCGTGCGCAGCTCGTCCTGCACGCGCTCGCGATCCTCGGGGTGCACACGCTCGAGCCACTCGCCGACGGAGTCGTCGAGCTCGCGCTCGGCGAGGCCGAGGATCTCGCGCCAGCGCGGCGAGAAGTGCGCGCGATCGCTGGCGAGGTCCCAGTGCCACAGGCCGTCGTTCGCGGCCGATTCCACGAGCTCGTAGCGGATGCGGGCCTGATCGAGCTGGTCGCGCACGAGCGCGAGCGCCGTGATGTCGCGCAGCTTGATCCAGCGCCGGCCACCTTCCTCGCCGAGCTGCACGAGCTCGACCGTGGCAGGCTCGGCGCCGTCGCGCGGCAGCTGCAGCTCGACGCCGTTGGCGCGTGAGAGCGGAATCCCGAGCAGGCAACCGACGAGCTGCTCGCGACGCCGACCGAACAGCCGCGCGGCGGCCGAGTTGACGAGCGCGATGCGGCCGTCGGGATCGAGCGCGCACACCGCGTCGACGTCACGCTCCACCCAGCGCTCGAGCCGATCTTCGGGAGGGCGCTGGGGCTGCATCTCGAACATCCGCTCGGGGTCGCTGTCGCTCACGCGGGCACCTCGTCGAGGCCGAGCGCGCGCGCCGTGGCCTCTGGGTCGGAGAAGTCGCCGAAGACGCGACGCTCGCCCAAGTCGGAGCGCCGCAACAGCAAGGGCGCGAGCAGGACTCCAGAACTGCGGACCGCCTCGGGATGGCGGTCCATGTCGGTCACCGTGAGTTCGACGGCACCGCGCAGCGTCTCGCGACAGAAGCGCTCGACGTGCACGCGGGCCGCCCGTCCTGCGGGAGTGCACTCCCGGACGAAGAGCTCGAGTCGGGGCAACGGCATAGGGGGCCCGCTCAGGCTAGGGAGGCGTACAGGGCGGTGCAACGGTCGGTGGCGTCCCGCGGCGAATCCCGGAAGAAAGTTCCGTTCTCGCGATTGGGAAGGCGGCGCACCTCAGGGCTTCGTCGCAGCGTCAGTGGCGAGTGTATCGAGCGCGAAAATGGCGCGTGGGGCCGAGGCCCTGCGAACTCTCGCGCTCGTCGAATTCGCGCTCGACGAGTCCCAGCGTCGTGAAGCGCGCCAGCTCGCTGCGAAGGAGCGGCCAGGGCAGTGTCCCCGGGTCCTCGCCGGGCTCGCGTGCACGGGTGACCACGAGCAGCGAGCCGCCGGGCGCCACCAGACGGGCGAGGCTCGCGCTCGCACGCTCCCGCAACGCAGCGGGCAGCGCCTGCAGCGTGTAGCACTCGAACACGAGCGCGAACTGACCGAGCCACTCGCTCGGCGGATCGAGCAAGTCGCCGACCGTGTAGCGCACGCTCGAGTGCGGGTGCAGCTTGCGGCACCAATCGATCGCGGTCGGGGACACGTCGAAGGCGGTGACGTTCCAGCCCGCACGCGAGAGGCACTCGGAGTCCTCGCCGAGTCCGCAGCCGACCACGAGCGCGCGAGCGCCGGAGGCAGGTGCGGACTGGCTCGCGAGCCATTCGACCAGCAACGGATGGCCTTCGGCGTCGGCCCACGGAATGCGTCCGGTGTCGCCGGCGGCCTCGCGATAGAGCGCTTCGAACCACCCGGTGGCATCGCCGCGCTCGAGGCTGGTCCGTGCGAGCTCGCGGGCGCGCTCGCGGGCATCGTGGCGGCGTTGGTCCATCGGGGGCTAGCGGTGGGGGAGCAGGGTCGGTGGGGCGAAGAACTCGAGCGACATCGCGCCGGGTGCCGGTCGTCCTTCTAGTGCGGCAACTCCGCCCTTCTCGAAGGCGAAGCGCGGGCCGAGCTCGCGTCGACCGGTGACGAGCCAGGCGACGAGCTCGCTCTGCCAAGGCTCGTGACCGACGAGCGCGACCGCGTCGCCGCTCAGCCGCAACAGGAGCGAGTCCGTGGCGGAGCGAGCCAGCTCGGGTTCGACGACACGCGGTCCGCGCAAGAGCGGCGCGCAGAGCTCGGCGGTCTGCACCGCTCGAACGAGCGGGGAATGCAGCAGCAGGTCGAAGCGCACGCCGAACGCATCCAGCGCCGCGACGACGTGGCCGAATTGCTCGCGCCCCTCGGGCGTCAAGGCGCGGGATTCATCCGTGCCATCGCTGGAGCGGTCCGAGGCGCTGGCGTGGCGGATGACGAAGAGCTTCATGGGTGCGGCTGCGGCCTGGGCAACGGGCGCCCTTGCGCCCGAGGATGGACGCCCGGCGTCGACCAGTCAACCTCCGACGCCGCAGGGTCGCGCGACCCCGGCTGCATCAAGGAAGCGTGAATCTCGCACGTGCGCGGGCCGTTCGTCCCTTGCCGCACAGGCGGTCCGCTATCCTCCTGCGCCTCCCCGCATGGGCCCGACTCCCGGTTTCGACCTGCGCGACCCCGCGCTCTACCTCAACCGCGAGCTGTCGCAGCTCGAGTTCAACGCGCGTGTGCTCGAGCAGGCCAAGGATCCCGCGACGCCGCTGCTCGAGCGCCTGCGCTTCCTGACGATCTGCAGCACCAACCTCGACGAGTTCTTCGAGATCCGCGTGGCGGGCCTGCGCCAGCAGCACTCGTTCGGCATCGCGCGCAACGAGCCGGACGGGATGACGACGGCGGAGACGCTGCGCCGCATCGGCGAGAGCGCGCACGCGCTCGTGCATGAGCAGTACCGCGTGCTCAACGACGTGCTCCTTCCGTCGCTCGAACGCGAGGGCATCCGCCTGCTCAAGCGCGCCGACTGGACCCAGAAGCAGGCGCGCTGGATCAAGCGCTATTTCCTCGCCGAGGTGCTCCCGGTGCTCACACCGGTCGGGCTCGATCCGGCGCACCCGTTCCCGCGCATCCTCAACAAGAGCCTCAACTTCATCGTCTCGGTCGAGGGCGACGACGCCTACGGCCGCTCGAGCGGCGTCGCCGTGGTGCAGGTGCCGCGCTCGCTGCCGCGCCTGATCTCGCTGCCCAAGGGCGTCAAGGAAGGAACGCACGACTTCGTGCTGCTCTCGAGCGTGCTGCATGCGCACGTCGACGAGGCCTTCCCGGGGATGAAGGTCCACGGCTGCTACCAGTTCCGCGTCACGCGCAACAGCGACCTGTGGGTCGACGAGGAAGAGGCCGACGACCTGATGCGCGCGCTCAAGGGCGAGCTCGCCGACCGCAACTTCGGCGAGGCCGTGCGGCTCGAGGTCGCCGTCACCTGCCCCGACGAGATGGCGCGCTTCCTGCTGACGACGTTCGAGCTCGAGGAAGCCGACCTGTATCGCGTGCACGGTCCGGTCAACATGCACCGCATGGTCGCGATGGTCGACCTCGTCGAGCGGCCGGACCTCAAGTATCCGCAGTTCCTGCAGCGTGTCCCGCGGCGCATCGAGGAGGGTGGGCACGACATCTTCGAGGTGCTGCGCAAGGGCGACCTCCTGCTGCACCACCCGTTCGACACGTTCGCGCCGGTGGTCGAGCTCGTCCGGCAGGCCGCGGCCGACCCGAGCGTGCTCGCCATCAAGCAGACGCTCTATCGATCCGGCGCCGATTCGCCGGTGGTGGAAGCGCTGATCGACGCGGCGCGCGCAGGCAAGGAAGTCACGGCGGTGATCGAGCTGCGCGCGCGCTTCGACGAGGCCGCGAACATCCAGCTCGCCACTCGCCTGCAGAAGGCCGGCGCCAACGTCGTGTACGGCATCGTCGGCTACAAGGCGCACGCGAAGATGCTGCTCATCGTGCGGCGCGAGGGCCGCAAGCTGCGCCGCTACGTGCATCTGGGCACGGGCAACTACCACGTGCGGACGACGCGTGGCTACACGGACTTCGGGCTGCTCACCTGCGACCGCGAGATCGGCGAGGACGTGCACCGCCTGTTCCTGCAGCTCACGGGCCTCGGCCGCGTGACGCGCCTGCGCAAGATCGTGCAGTCGCCGTTCGCGCTGCAGCGTACGCTGATCGCCCTGATCGACCAGGAAGCGCGCAACGCGCGCGCAGGCAAGCCGGCGCGCATCGTGGCCAAGATGAACGCGCTCTCCGAGCCCCAGATCATCCAGGCGCTCTACCAGGCCTCGCAGGCCGGCGTCCCGATCGACCTGATCGTGCGCGGCACCTGCGGCCTGCGTCCGGGCGTGCCCGGCGTGTCGGAGACGATCAAGGTGCGCTCGGTGATCGGGCGTTTCCTCGAGCACAGCCGCATCTTCTTCTTTCACGCCGATGGGGAAGAGCTGTGCTACTGCGCGAGCGCGGACTGGATGCAGCGCAACCTGTTCCGGCGCGTCGAGACGTGCTTCCCGATCAGCGAGCAGCGGCTTGCGCACCGCGTCCGCCACGAAGGGCTCGAGCCCTACCTCGAGGACAACGCGCAGGCCTGGCTGTTGCAGTCCGACGGCAAGTACGTGCGCGTGAAACCCGGCAAGGGACCGCGCCGGGCCGCGCAGGAAGTGCTGCTCGATCGCTTGTGCGAGCTGCGGACGATCGACGTTCGCACGGACGCGACGAACGTGCTCGACGAAGGGCGCCGCAAGGCGCGCCGCACCCGCAGCAACGCTTCCGCGACGCCGCGCACGCCGCGCCGCAAGGGCAAGTCCGTGCTGCTCGAGCCGCTGGTGCCCCCGGAAGAACCGCCGCCGGACGCGCGGGCGAGCTGATTCGCGCCTGAATTCAGGAGACGTGCAGCTCGACGCCGAGCTGCGTCAGCTGGCCGGCCTCTTCGTCGAGGTCCGCGCGCGAGAGCGGGTGCTCCGCGAGCCAACCCTCGGCGAACTCCATGCGCAGCTCGCGCTTGCGCACGAACAGGCTGAGCTCCGGAAGCGCTCGCGGGCTGCGGCTGCGATGCAGGCGCGCCGCCAGCCGCAGCAGCACCGCCAGCCGCAGCGTCGGCTCCTGCAGGTCCGTCGGAAGCGCCTGAAAGAGCGCAGGATCGGGCTTGCGCCGGTGGCTCTCGATCAGGGCCGCGAGCTGCTGCTGGTCCTGCTTCGAGAAGCCGTTCATGTCGGCGTTGGCGACGATGTACGCGCCGTGGCGGTGGTAGCCGCTGTACGAGATGCCGAGCCCGATCTCGTGCAGGCGGGCGGCCCACGACAGCGTGCGCTCGTGCGCGGCACTTTCGAGTTCCCAGCCGGCGGCGACCTGCGCGAGCAGGGCGAGCGAGGTGCGCTCGACACGACCGGCCTGCTCGAGATCGACGTGGTAGCGCCGCGCGAACGAACGGATCGTCGGCTCGCGCACGTCCTCATGCCGCATGCGCCCGAGCAGGTCGTGGAGCACGCCTTCGCGCAGCGCACCGGGGCTCGCGTGGAGCTCGTCGATGTCGAGGATCTTGAAGATCGCGCTCAGCACGGCAACGCCCCCGGCGAGCACTCCCGCGCGGTCGGCCTGCAACGCGGGCAGCTGGAGCTTGCTCACGTGCCCGGCCTCGACCAGCGCGCGCCGCAGCTTGCGCAGGCCCTTGGCGTCGATGCCGCCCTCCGACCAGCCCGCGGAACGCAGCATCTCCTCGCAGGCGACGATCGTTCCCGAGGAGCCGATCGCGCTCTCCCAGCCGAGCCGCTTGTAGCGCCGAGCGAGCCCTTGCAGCTCGAGCCCCGCCGCGATCTGCGCCTTCTCCATGCGCTCGCGCGTGATCGCGCCGTCGGGAAAGTGCCTGACGGTCCAGCCGACGCAGCCCATCTGCAGGCTGTCGCTCTCGAGGATGTCCAGTCCCTCGCCGAGGATGCACTCGGTGCTGCCGCCGCCGATGTCGACCACGAGGCGCCGGCGCGAGTCATCGGAGTGCGCGTGCGAGACGCCGAGGTAGATCAGGCGCGCCTCCTCGCGGCCGGAGATGACCTCGATGCGATGCCCGAGCGCCGCCTGCGCCTTCTGCAGGAACGCGCGCGACTCGCGCATGCGCCGCAGCGTGTTCGTGCCGACGGCGCGCACGGAATCGACCGGCATGTGCGCCAGCCGCTGGCCGAAGCGGCCGAGGCAGTCGATCGCCCGCTCCGCCACCTTGGCCTTGAGCCGATCGCCGTCGTCGAGCCCCTCCGCCAGCGCCGTACGCTCGCGCAGCCGGTCGATCACGCGCAGCTCGTCATGGTCGAGCTTGGCGACGACCATGTGGAAGCTGTTCGAGCCGAGATCGACGGCTGCGACGGTGTCGAACGGAACGCGCTTCATCCGCGCCCCGTTCTAGTGTCGGGCATGCACGACCGCAACCGCTCGGAGACCACGAAGCTCGTCGCGGCGTGAAGGAATTCACGGTCTCGACGTCCGGCGCCGCCAGGCGACGGCGCAATCAGCATTCTGAGAGCTCGTATCCTCATTTCTTCACGAGCTCTCAGCGTGGCGCGCGGAAGCGGTTCCAGTCGATCTTGAGCTTGCGCATGCGCGAGCGCAGCGTGTGGGGGTTGATCCCGAGCAGCCGCGCCGCGCCGTGCTCCCCCTCGATCTTGCCGCGGGTGCGCTCGAGGGCGTCGACGATGTGCGCGATCATCGCACGCTCCAACGAGCCCGAAGGCGCTGCGTCCTCCTCGGCCTCGAGCGCCGGAAGGGCCGGCGTCGGCAGTGCGGCGGCGATGCTCGCCGAGAGCGCGGAACGGTCGACACCGAGCGCCGTGGCGACCTCGAGCCGGCGGCCGTCGCCGAGGATCGCGGCCCGTTCGAGCACGGAAGCGAGCTCGCGCACGTTGCCGGGCCAGTGGTAGGCCTGCAGGATCTCGATGTCGCTGCGCGACGGCACGATCTCGACGCCGAAGAGCCGCTTCCCGGCGCGCGCGGCAAAGTGCGCCGCGAGGGCCGAGATGTCCTCCAGCCGTTCGCGCAGGGGCGGCAGCCGGATCGGGAACACGTTGACGCGGTACCACAGGTCCTGCCGGAAGGAGCCGCCCTGCACGAGCGTCACCATGTCGCGGTGGGTCGCGGCGACGATGCGCACGTCGACGTGCAGCGCGCGCTGGCCGCCGACGCGCTCGAACGTGCCGTCCTGCAGCACACGCAGGAGCCGCACTTGCGCAGCCGAGGGCAGCTCGCCGAGCTCGTCGAGGAACAACGTGCCGCCGTCGGCGCGTTCGAACCAGCCGCGGCGCGTGGCGATCGCGCCCGTGAAGCTGCCGCGCTCGTGTCCGAACAGCTCGCTGTCGA
>JABWBL010000515.1 GCA_013360535.1 Planctomycetaceae bacterium | reverse complement strand
CGAGGCGCTCGACGTAGTGGTCGAGCGCGAGCTCCGCCGATTCCGCGCGCGGCGTCACGCCGTCGGCGAGTGCGATGCGGCGTGCCTGAAGGTCGGACAGCGCGACGTTCCACAGGCGCAGCTCGTCGATCGCGCCGCCGCGGAAGCCGTTGCCCCGCGAGCGCGAGCCGATCTCGATGGAGCGTGTCGCGAACGGTCCGTCGAGGTCGTCGCGCACGAGCTCGAGCTTCGCGGGTGCACCGTCGAGCCAAAGTCGCAAGCCGGCGGCGCGCGAGGAACCGTCCCACGAGGCGACGACGTGCGTCCAGCGGCCGAGCTCGAGCGCTTCGCTCGTTCGCACGCTCGCGGCGCTGCCCGGCCAGAGGTGGATCGCGCTCCAGCGCAAGTGGCCGTCGACGATCTCGAGCTCGAGCCCCGTCGCGTCCGCGTCCTGCGTGTAGAAGCCCGCCATCTGCACGACAGCCGCGCGTGCGTTGCGTTCGGTGGGGCGCAGCCAGAGCGAGAAGCCCTGCTCGTCGAAGCGCGAGCCCGAGACGAAGCCCTCGAGGCCCAGTCCGCCGTCGCCGTCGAAGTAGGCGGCGTTCCCGACGCGACCGGGGCCGACGGTGACGACGCCGAGCTGCTCGGGGCGCCGTCGGTCGGTGTTCGCAGGCTTGTCCGCGTCGATCGAGTTGGCGAAGCGGCCGTTGTCGAGCGCCTCGAACGAGTAGTGCGCGAGCGGCGGCGGCACGGCCAGCGCACTTTCGGGAAGCTCGACGGTCGGCGCGCGCTCGCGCGCGTTCCCGACGGCGTCGGCGAGCGCGATTTCGGCCGATTTCACGGCCTTTTCGAGCGCTCGCTCGCGCGCACGCTCCTGCGGCGGCACGAGGCGGACGTACGGTGCAGGCGGCGTGTTCCCGAGCGAGTAGGGCTTCAGGCCGTTCTCGTCGAGCGCTCCGAACATGGCGCCGAGCGCGAAGAAGTCGCGCTGCGGGATCGGATCGAACTTGTGGTCGTGGCAACGCGCGCAGTCGAGCGTCAGGCCGAGGAACGTCGTGCCGAACGTGCCGACACGATCGGCGATGCCTTCCTGGCGGAACTCCTCGGGCGTCGAGCCGCCCTCTTCCGTCATGCGGTGCAGGCGCTGGAACGCTGTCGCGACCTGGTCTTCGACGGTCGCGTTCTCGAGCAGGTCGCCGGCGATCAGGCGCGTCGCGAAATCGTCGTAGGACAGGTTGTCGGCGAGCGCGCGCAGCAGCCAGTCGCGCCACGGCCACACCGCTCGATCGCCGTCGGACTGGTAGCCCCACGTGTCGGCGTAACGGGCGAGGTCGAGCCACACGCTGGCCGCATGTTCCGCCGCGCGCTCGGAGGCGAGCAAGCGCTCGACGAGCTGCACGTAGTTGGCTTCGCTCGGATCGGCTTCGAAGGCGTCGGCCTCTTCCGGAGTCGGTGGAAGTCCCGTGAGGACGAGCGCGAGCCGCCGCACGAGGCGCTGCGGGGACGCGGGCGGCGAGGGCGCGAGGCCGAGCGACTCGAGCCGCGCGAGCACGTGGTGGTCGAGCTCGTCGCGTGGCCACGAAGTGTCGCGGACCTTCGGCGGTGCGGCGCGTTGCGGCGCGACGAAGGCCCAATGCGGCGCGTACGGAGCGCCCTGTTCGAGCCACGCGAGCAACTTGGCGCGCTCGTGCGGCTCGAGCGGCCGTTTCACGCTCGGGGGCGGCATCACGTGGCGCGTGTCGTCGCTCAGGATGCGCTGCGCGAGCTCGGAGCGCTCTCCGCCGTCGAGCACGTCGCGGGCGCTCTCCTCGAGATCGAGCCGCAAGTCCGCCTTGCGCCGCGCCGCATCCGGACCGTGGCAGGCGAAGCAGCGGTCGGAGAGCAGCGGCTGGACGTCGCGCTGGAAGTCGACACGCTCGGACTCGTGCGCGACGAGCGCGAGCGCGGCGAGCAGCGGAAACACGGTGGCCATCGGCGTGCGGCGTCCGTCGGCGCCTTCAGCGTGCAGCGGCGGCGTTCATCGCGGCGTTGCGTGTCGCGTCGGTGTAGTTCGCCGGGTTGCTCATCCCGGTCGTGTGGCACCAGCCCGTGACGTGCCCCATGGAGTTGCCGCCGCTCAGCTGGCCACGCGTGCGCTCGACCGTGCCGTCCTCGGGATTCGACAGCAGGAAGTCCGTGAAGCCGCTGCAGGCCGAGCCGGAGTTCGAGGTCGTCCAGTAGTGGACCTCCGCGCGCGCCCAGCTCGGAATGCCCGCGAGCCAGGTCGACGCACCCGACGGAGTCATGTTGCTGTTGACGCCGCAAGCGAAGAAGCCGAGCGACGCGAGCGGAGTCCCGAGGTACGGCGTCGCGACGCTCTGGATCAGGCGCGATCCGGTCGCGTAGTCGAGGCCGCTCGTGTAGTAGGTGAGCAAGTGCAGCGCGGCGGCGCCGCCCTGGCTGTGCGCGACGACTCCCCAGGACGAGAGCTGCGCGGCGTTCGCCTGCGCGAGGATCAGCTGCGCGAACTGGTCGTGCGAGCGATTCGCGTTGGCGTCGAGGAACTCGAGCTTGGGCTGCGAGAAATGCGCCGCAGGCCAGATCGAGCCGCTCGAGCAATACCCGTGCACGAGCAGCAGCGCGGGCCGGATCGGTCGCGCGGCCGGCGCAGGCAGGCGCGGCCCGATGGGCGTGCCGCTCAGGCTGAGCAACGCGCTCGCGCCACTCGTGGAAGGCGACGGAGCGCGCGCGGCCAGCGCTACCGATTCCAGCGGGATTTCCTCGAGGAAAGCGAGCCCGCCTTCGGTGTCGGGATCCTGCACGCGCACCTGGCGGAGCTCGAACGGCGCCTGCACGCCGGCGCGGTCGAGCCAGCCCGCGTCGAACTCGAACGTGAGCGCGAGGCCAGTCGGCGAACTCGACGGAACGAGCAGACGCGAAAGCCAGACGACAGGAGTCGCGACGCCGCCGCGATCGCCCCACAGCTCGGCGGAGGCGTGCACACGACGCGGCACGTCGAGGGCCTGCGCGCCGATCGAGAGCCGCAGC
>JABWBL010000514.1 GCA_013360535.1 Planctomycetaceae bacterium | reverse complement strand
GAACAGGCTGTCGAGCGTCGTGACGGTGCCGGACGGCTTCACGATCGTGGTCGGCGGGCTCGAGGTCGAAACCGAGGGCGAGGCCTCGACGGGCGTGCCTTGGGTGAGCGAGATCCCGTTGCTCGGCGCGCTCTTCAAGGACCAGTCGCGCACGCGGACGAAGTCGAGGTTCTTCGTGTTCCTGCGCTGCTCGGTGATGCGCGGGGCAGCGTTCGAGGACCTCGCGTACCGCAGCGGGCGCACGCTGGACGCGGTCGGGCTCGACGACGGGTGGCCGGAGCTCAAGCCGAGGGTGATTCGATGACGCGAGGCGTGATGAGCGCGAGGCTGGCTGCGGCTGTTGCGACGGCGATGCTGGTCGCGAGCGCCCTGCTGCTCGGTGGCTGCGCCGGTCCCGGCTCCGGTCCCTACGAGCCGCGCAGCGAGGCACAGCGCAACACCACGCGCGCCGAGGCGCTCAACCGCGACGCGGCGGAGCTGATCGGGTCGGACGACGAGGGCGCGGAGAAGCTGCTGCGCGAGGCGCTGACCGAGGACCTGTTCTTCGGGCCCGCCCACAACAACCTCGGCGTCGTGTTCCTGGGGCAGGGCAAGCTCTACGAGGCCGCAGCCGAGTTCGAGTGGGCACGCAAGCTGATGCCGGGTCACCCAGACCCGCGGGTCAACCTCGCGCTGTGCATGGAGCAGGCCGGGCGCGTCGACGACGCGCTCGAGAGCTACGAGGCCGCGCTGCAGGTGTGGCCCGAGTACCTGCCGGCGGTGCAGGGCATCGCGCGGGCGACCGTGCGCGCGAGGCGCGAGGACCCGCGGATGGCGCGGTGGCTCGAGGTCATCGCGATGCAGGGCGAGGACGAGGGGTGGAGGGGCTGGGCGAGGGAGCACGGGGCGAGGACGGAGCGGTGACAGACAAGGGAATGCGGAGTCAACCGAGTGCCTTGTCGGTTGAGACGCCGGGCGGCGCCGCAGCCTACGAACCGACCGCCAAGCGATCCGCGAGGACGACGCAGAGTTTCTTTCGTTGGCCCAAGAAAGTTGGCGGTCAGCGGAATCGGCGTGCGTTTCTGTCAGTGGCCGGAGGATGCGCGAATCGTAGCGGCAGCCTCGTCTACCCCCCGATCGATCAAACCCCGAGACGGAGTCGCGCGGCTCCGCAGCAATCCATGAAGCTCCGAAACATCAACGGTACGTCCGATACGACCTGCAAGTGCGGCAGCTGGTTGCTCCACTGGAAGAAGTTTGGTGGGTCGAGCTTGCCAGAGTTCTGTCCCGAGACGGGGTGCGTCCAAAAGGATCTGGTGGGTGCTCACGTTCAACTCGGAGGCGGCAGCACCGACCAACGTTGGTACATCTGCCCCTTGTGCAGCCGTCACAACAAGCATGTCGGAGAACTTTCTGTGACCGACACGATCAAGCTCGTATCCGCGAGTAAGGCGGCAACCTGCGACCGCTAAGTTGCCGCTTGTGCTCCGAGGTCTCGCCGTTTGGGCTTGACGTTCAGGCTGTCGATGCTGAACTTCGATCAGGGTGAACCTGCGGGCGCGAAGGCATGGCGCAACGACGGGCCGCTGACGCGACTCGCCCGTCACGCTTCCTGACTCGGAAGCCCCAGCTCCTTGAGCAGCAGCGCCCTCGGCGGCGCGATCGGCCCGGTTGGCGTCATCGAGTCTGGCATCGTTCGGATGATGATCGCGACGCGCCGCCGACCCGCTTCTGTCTTGCACGCCTGACGAGGCGTCAGTCCGTCGAGAATCGGAATGGGCGTGTCGAGCCAGCGCAGTGCGTTCTCGTGAATCGCGTCCTCCAGCGCCTTCCGCAGCTCAGGACTGGGAGGCGCCGCCGGCTTGCTCTCCAGCCGGTCGTCGAGCGGGCGGTCCGTGCGGTCCCAAGCCTCCGACCTGGCGGACACGAACCGGACACCGGGAAGCTTGTCCACCCACAGCCGGATGCGGCGCAGGCGCTCGGCGGAGTTCACCTCGACGACCAGCGTGTCGTCGATCAAGTTGAGCCGCCCGAGAAGCGTGTCCCGGCCGGCGTCGGGCCCTGAAGAGTTGGTGCGGGACCAGACCCACTGGCCTTCGCTCTCGTCGAACTCCACGCCAGGCTGCTCACGGAGCGCCCGCTCCAGCTCCTTGACGTTGCTCACCTTGAACGTCGCGGTCTGGAACTCGAGCAGCTCGCTGTCGGTGTTGGCCACCCGCAGCGGGCGGTCCTTCTCGCCGAGCAGGAAACGCCAGAGGCTGCCGAGCCGCGGCCCGGCTGCGCGCAGGCCCTGCGGCGTCAGGTCCACCCCGAGGCGTTCGAGGTGGAACAACGCACGCTGGGCACCGAAGCTCGGAATCGGCGGCCCCCCGAGCGCTGGGAACACCCACTCGGCCACGGTGGACAAGCGCATAGGCAGGACCAAGCCGCGGGACAGCGCCTCGGACAGCAGCTGGTCGTGAACGGTGTGCAGGCTCCCGTCGGTCACGTCCTCGACGACGAGGTGGGATCCGGGTTCGCAGTACTGCACGCGGTAGATCGAGAGCCGCGCTTGCCGGCGTGCCTCGAGGAGCTCGCGCTGCCAGGGGGAGAGCGACTTCTTGGCGAGGAGGGACTCGATGACCGTCTTGGAGCGGCGCGTCACGCGATAGTCGGCGACGAACCATTCGACGAACGAGGCCATGGGCTCGAAGTGCTTGAACTCGGTGAGGACCCGACCGACGACTTCGTTGCTGCCGAAGTACTTCACGAGCGCCTTCTTGGCACGCGCGTCGTCGCGCCAGGTCTCGCCGGCGAGGGATTCTGTCACGAGCCGGTCGACGGCCTTCCACTCCTCGCGCGTCCGCGGCCGGGGCTCTTCGTAGTCTTCGGGACTCGTCCCCGAGCCGGGATCGTCTCCTTGGGCGTTCATCTCGCGATCGAACTGAGCGAGCACGAGGTCCCGCTCGTCCACCGTGACCGCGACGTCCAGTCGCTCCAGTTCAGCGCCGCACGCTTTCGCCAGCGCTGCATCGCCGAACACAACCTTC
>JABWBL010000513.1 GCA_013360535.1 Planctomycetaceae bacterium | reverse complement strand
GTGCTCGCGCTGCTGCTCGCGCTTTCGCAGCTGCGTCGCCGGCAACTCGCGGGCCTCACCGTGCGGGCCACCCGCCGTTGATGCACGTTCGGCGGGCGCAATCTAAGCTCGTCGCCTCGTGAGCCAGCCCGAACCGCGCCGTCGACCGACAACGCTCGTCCTCGCGGCGTTGGCGTTGCTCGTGCTCGTCGGCTTCGCGCTGCGCTGGCGCGGCGTCGGCTGGGGCCTGCCGCACCAGACCTACCGCGACGGCATGGTGATCTCGACGCAGGTCGATTACCTGCGGCACCCCGAGAAGGATCCGGGCCGCGACGAGTTCTGGGGCTACTACCCGCACCTGATGGCGCGCCTGATCCTGCTCGCGCCCGACGACTGGGCGGGGGAGCCGAAGGAGCCGCTGGCGGTCGAGGGGCACCTCGCGCGCGCGTCGGAGCCGTGGTTGCTCGCGCGCAAGATCTCCGTGCTGCTCAGCCTGCTCGCGATCCCAGGCGCGTTCTTCGTCGCCCGGCGCTTCGCCGGCGATGGCTGGGCGCTCTTCGCTGCGGCGCTCGTCACGTTCAGCATGTTCCACCTGTCGTTCGCGCAGCAGGAGAAGCCGCACGGGCCGGTGAGCGGCACGCCGGTGTTCGCGGTGCTGGCGGCGATGGCGCTCGCGCGCAGGCCGAGCGTGACGATGTGGACGCTGGCGACGGCCGCGGCGGCGTTGTCGGTGGCGACCGCGATCAACGGCGCGTTTGCGTTGTTGTCGGCGGCGGCGGCGGTCGTGATCGTGCTCGTCGAGCGCCGCGGGCAAGCGGCGAAGCTCGTCGTGGGCGGGCTCGTGGTGACGGCGATCGTGCTCTACGCGACGGTGCGCTTCTTCTACCCGTTCCTGTTCTTCGAAGGCGAGGCGGAGAAGCTCGGGGACAACGCGCTGAACTTCGGCAACCATCCCCTCGACCTCGACAAGCTCACCTTCGCGGGCGCGAAGAACATGTTCCTCACGCTGTACCTGTACGAGCCGGTCTGGCTCGTGCTGATGCTCGTCGCGCTCGTCGTGTTCGTGGCGCGTCGAATCGGGCGCGTGCCGGTCGAGCGCGAGCGCCGCCGCGACTTCCTCGTGATCCTGCCGTTCGTCGCGGTGTACGGCGCGTTCCTGGTCGTGTACGAGGACGCGTTCGATCGTTTCCTGATGCCGATCGTGCCGCTGCTCGCGGCCCTCGCGGCCTATGCGGCGAGTGCCGTGGCGGCGCGCTTGCGCTCGAAGGGCGCAGGTGTCGCGCTCGCGAGCGTGTTGCTCCTCGAGCCCGCGGCGGCGACCACGCGCCTGATGCTCGTGCGCGCGACGCCCGACACGCAGACGCAGATCGCGCGCTGGATCGAGACGCACGTCGAGCCCGGCCAGCGCGTGTTGGTGCTGCCCTACATCGACCTTCCGCTGCTCTACTCCGACGCGGCGGTCGCCGAGAGCCCCGACGCGAGCTCGGTGCTGACGTGGATGGCGTACCAGGCGAAGCTCGACTCGAAGTGGAAGCTCGGCCCGAGTTTCACGGTGCTTCCGCCGCGGGCTGTGCAGCGCGAGTTGCAGGAACTCGGCAAGGATCCGCTCGGATCCGTGCGTGCGCGCGGCGCGGACTACGTCGTGATCCAGTCCTTTGGCCCGCGGTATCCCTACAAGCAGCTGGTGCGGCTGCGCGACGAGCTGCGGACGAAGGGCGAGCGCGTGTTCGTGGCGAGCCCACGCGAGGGTGACGAGGAATCGGGCCGCGTGTGGGTGCGCGAGAAGATGACGCTCAACCAGGTGCCGACCTGGGTGCGCATCTTCACGGACCGCTCGATGGGCACGGTGCTCGAGATTTACCGCGTGCCGAAGGACGAGGCGCGATGAGCAGCGCCGGATCCCGATGGCGCGGGCCGCTCGCGCTGGTGGTGATCGTGCTCGCGGCGCTCGCGCTGCGCCTGCACGGGGTCGGCTTCGGCTTGCCGCACATGACCTACCGCGACGGGATGGTGCTCTTCACGCAGGTGAAGGAGATCGTCACGGAGGACCGCGAGCTCAGGAAGGACGAGTTCTGGGGCTATTACCCGCAGGTGACGGCGCGCGTCGCGTCGTTGTTGCCAGGAACGCAGCTCGCGCCGCTGGAGCAGCCGCTCGACCTCGACGGCCACATCGCACGCGCCTCGTTGCCGTGGATCGTGCTGCGGCGCGCGTCGATCCTGATCTCGCTGCTCACCGTCGTCGGCGCCTACCTGATCGGCCGGCGCTTCCTGGGCGTCGGCGGATCGTTGCTCGCGGCGGGTCTTGCGGCGACGAGCTTGTTGCACCTGTCGTTTTCCCAGCAGGAGAAGCCGCATGGCCCCGTGAGCGGTACCGTCGCGCTCGCGCTCGCCGCGGCGTTGCTGCTCGCGGAGAAGCCGACCTGGCCGCGGGTGCTGTTCGCAATCGCGACGGCGATCGTCGCCTCGTGCACGCTGCAGAGCGGCGCGATCGTGCTCGGCGCGCTCGGCGTGCTGTGGCTCCTGTGGTGGCGCGAGCGCCCGATTCCGGCGTCGCGGCTGTACTCGAGCCCGCTCCTCCTCGTCGCGTTCGGAATGCTCGCGGTGCGGTTCTTCTATCCATTCCATTTCGTCGACACGGGCGCCTCCCACGAGCACGAGCTGCAAAAGCGCGAGGCCGTGATCAACCTCGCCGGGCACCCGCTCTTCGCCGAAGGATTCAACTTCACCGGCTGGAAGGTCGTGCTGTCGACGCTCGTGAGCTACGACCCCAGCCTGCTCGTGTTCGGGCTCGTCGCGCTCGCCTTCTTCGTCGCCGACCGCGCGCGCGGCGTCGCCGGCGACCCGACGCGGCGTCGCGCGCTCGTGGTGCTCCTCGGTTTCATGGTCCCGTTCCTGCTCGTGTTGTGCGCCTACGACGAGAAGGTGACGTTCGAGCGCTTCCTGATGCCGGCGATCGCCCCGCTGGCGGTGCTCGCGGCGTGGGGAGCGTGCCGGATCGGGGCGGCGCTGCCGAACGCGCTGCGACGTGCTTCGGTGCTCGTG
>JABWBL010000019.1 GCA_013360535.1 Planctomycetaceae bacterium | reverse complement strand
GGCGCGCGCGCGGCGGGTTGGTTCGAGGGCGAGCAGCCGACGCGCATCGAGGGCGCTCCGGTGGTGCGAGGACCGCTGCGCATCGCGGTGGTCGCGCGCGGCAACCTGAAGGCGGCGGAGAGCACCGCGCTGCGCTGCGGCCTCGAGGGGCGCACGACGATCCTGATGCTCGTGCCGGAGGGCACGTGGGTGGAGGAAGGGCAGTTGGTGTGCGAGCTCGACGCGAGCGCGCTCGTCGAGCGACTGCTGCAGCAGACGATCTCGGTCAACAACGCCGAGGCGGCCTTCGTGAAGTCGCGGCAGAACCACGAGATCCAGGAGAGCCAGAACCGCAGCGACATCGCGGCGGCTCAGCAGAAGCTCAAGTTCGCCGAGCAGGACCTGCGGCGCTTCGAGGAAGGCGACCGGGCGTCGCTGCGCCAGAAGGCGCAACAGGCGATCGACCTCGCGAAGGAGGAAGAGGCGCGCGCCATGACGCGGCTGACGTGGTCGAACGAGCTCGCCGAGAAGGGTTTCCTGACCAACTCGGAGCTCGAGTCCGATCGCATCGCGCAGCACCGCGCGCAGGTCGTGCTCGAACAGGCCACGCTCGACCTCGACCTGCTCGAGCGCTTCGAGCTGCCGCGCAAGCAGGATCAGCTGAGTTCCGCGGTCGAGGAGGCGCGCCGCGAGCTCGAGCGCGTCGAGCTGCAGGCCAAGGCGCGGCTCGTCGACTTCGCCGCCGACCTGCGCTCGAGCGAGGCGGAGCTCGGCCTCGAACGCGAGAAGCGCACCAAGCTCGAGGAGCAGGTCGCCAAGGCCAAGCTGCGCGCGCCGCGCGCCGGCATGATCGTCTACGCGCAACGCGACAGCGACGAGCCGCCGATCCAGGAGGGCGCCGGAGTGCGCGAGCGCGAGGAGATCCTCTCGATCCCCAGCACCGCCGGCATGATCGCGCAGGCCAAGCTGCACGAGTCGGTCGTCAAGCAAGTCGAGCTCGGGCTCAGCTGTACGCTGCGCAGCGACGCCCTGCCCAGCCGCCAGCTCGCCGGCAAGGTCACCTACCTCGCCGTGCTCCCCGACCAGAATTCGTGGTGGGCCAATCCGAACACGCGCCTCTACCGCACCGACGTCGCCATCGACTCCGACACCACCGGCCTGCGCCCCGGCATGTCGTGCCTGGTCGAGATCCTGATCGAAGAGTTGCCCGACACGCTCCACATCCCGCTGCAAGCCGTGCACAGCAAGGGCGACGAGAGCATCGTCTTCGTGCGCTCCCGCAACCGCACCGAACGTCGCACCGTCCGCACCGGCCGCTACAACGAACAGGTCGTGCAGGTGCTCGAGGGCCTGAGCGAAGGCGAGATCGTCCTGCTCAGCGCCCCCGCCGGCACCGACCTCGGCCCGACCGGCTCCTGAGCGCACCTCGCGGGGCGGGGCCGCTGACGCCTCCCAGGGGTTGGGGAAGTTCGCACGCGTCCCTCGGATCGCTGCTGATCTCGGAGTCCTCTTCAGGTCAGGCCTCCACCCGTCCGGTCCGGGTACATGGAGGACACTCGTGTCACCCATGTGCCCGGACAGGAGTGTTGCCCAAGTGCCGGGTGGCACACAGAGCCCGGACGGCAACGGGCGGCTGGTCCACGGAGAGCACGCGCCGGAGGAGCTGCGTAGCTCGACGGGCTCGACGCGGCGGAGCGACGGCGCGAGCATGGGGCGCATGAAGCGCTCGAAACCGAAGCTGCCGGCGTCGTTGGAGAAGGTCGTGCGGCCTGAGATCGATGAGCTCGCGCCGGGCGCGGGGCTGGCGATGGAGCGGGCGGTGTGGACGCGGCTGTATCGCGCGGCGCAGCTCGTACGGGAGCAGGAACCGTGGCACTTGATGGGTGACAGCGAGCGCTTTGGCGTGGTGGATCCCGTCAGTGGCGAGACGGACTGGGGCGTCGTGATGGGTGGTGGCGGCGAATTCCTTGGTTTCGGGCTCTACGTCGGCGACGAAGGTGGAGCGCAGCTCGAGCAACTCAGCCACGGGATCGAGCCCGAGGGATTCCGGTACGGGCAGCAGGCGCTGTTGGTCAGCTTCGTGGACCGCGGTGAGGTCTCGAAGCGCGAGCGTGAGCGCATGAAGGAACTGGGCTTCTCGTTCCGTGGCAGGAACGGTTGGCCGAACTGCGAGAGTCACGGCACGAACCGCGTGCCGCGGTCGCTCGACGTTCAGGAGGCCGAGCGTCTGGCGTGTGCGCTCGAGCAGGTGCTTCCAGTGCTCGAGCTCGCGAGTGGCAATTTCGAGTTCGAGAACGAGCGTGGCGAGCGGTACACGCGCCGGCCGACGCAAGCCTCGGGGTCGATCACGTGGACGGAAGCCTGGGTGACTCCGCCCAAGCCCCGAATTCCTCCCGCTCCCGAGTTCGACCGCGGGCGCGTGCGGGAAGTCGTCGCGCAAGTTCCCGCGCTGCGTGGCGTCCTCGAGTGTGGCTGTTTCGCCGTTCCTGCCACGATCGACGAGGAGGGCGAAAGGCACTTTCCGGCCATTTGCATCTTCGTCGACGCGAATTCGGGGGTCGTGCTCCACATGGACGTCGTGCATCCGTCCGTGCGTCTCGCCGCGATGCAGGAGGGACTGCTCAAGGCGATCCAGCACCGCGGGGCTCGCCCGAACGCCGTCCACGTCGGCCCGGGCGAAGTCGAACGGACGCTCGCTCCCCTCGCGACCGCGCTCGGCATCCGGCTCAAGACCTGCGACCAACCACCCGCGCTGGAGCAGGCCCGTTTCGCGATCGAGGATTCGCTCCTCCGCTGACCGTCCTGAGGCGAGCGTGGCCGCTCGGCGCCTTCGTCGAAATGCGCTTCACGGCGACTGACCCGCAGCTGGACGGGCGCTGCTCAGTGCGGCGCCGAGCGGTGGAAATGGACGTGCTTCCAGGCGCCGGAGATGCGCTGCCAGACGCGGGTTTCTTCGATGGCCGAAGTCGCGGGACGGCCGTCGGAGTCGAGCCGCTGGGTGAGCCGGACGTAGGTCACGAGCGCGGCGTCCCCCATCACGCGCACGTGCACGTCGCAGAGCGTCGTGTGCCGCGGGCCGGAGCCGGCCGAGAGGTCGAAGTAGAACTTGTGGAAGGCGAGCCCGGTCACGCATTGGCCGCGCGCCTCGGGCTCGAAGCAGGTCAGGTTGTCGTCGCACAGGCTCGCGTAGGTCGGCCAGTCGTGCTCGACGACGGCATCGAGGAGCTTGTGGGTCAGGCGCAGCAGTTCGGTCTCGTCGGCGTGGCTCATGGGGTGAGAGCGTAAGCGGCGGGAAGGCGAGATTCGCGGTGGTTCCTGCAGGGTGATGCTCGACAGTCGGTCGCTGCGACAGAACCATGGGGCGATGACGGTTTCACGCGAGAAGATTTCGGAGACCCTGGTCGCGTTCTGCCAGCCGATCCTGGACGCGCTCGATGCTCGTGCGGGCCTCGAGGCCCACGAGGCGGCGTTCCAGGTGGGCGTCGACGTGTGGAACGCGCACGTGTACGAGACGCTGGGCATGGATCCCGAAGCTGGAGCGACGCTCGAGGCAGCGGAGAGCTTGGCCCAAGGGAAGCAGCTCGGATTGGGGCACGCGCGAGGGCTGAAGCTCGTGGAGCTGCTCCAACGCATCAAGCGCGAGCAGGCACCGAAGGACTTGCGGCGGATGGGTGATCCGCACCTGAGTCCGTCGGGCAACGGTTGGAACCTGAAGGTGCAGGAATTCGCCACAGCCAGTGCGGAGGACCTGCAGCCCATCGGCGACGACCCCGAGCTCGCGATGGTCCGTGCGTGGGAGCGCTTGACCCGGGCGGCGAAGGCCGTGGCGCGCCTGCAGCCGTGGAACTGGCTCGACGAGACCCAGAGTTTCGGCGTGCTGCATCCGGTCAGAGTCGAGCTCGACTGGGCGTCGATCAGCCACGGCGCGCCCGGCCCGACGTTCGAGCTGAGGCTTGGCACCGAGCGCGGCTCCACGCGCGCGAACAAGCTGGGGAGCGAAGGCCAATTCGATCGGCAGCTTCACGACGAAGTCCTCAGCGCACAGTTCGTCGACCGAGAGCAGCTCGACGCGAAGGACGCGGAGTTCCTCAAGTCGATGGGCTACGAACTCGACGCTCCGGCCAAGTGGCCGATCCTGCGCGTCCGGTTCCGCGACGAGTCCGACGCCGACCTGACATTCGAGGAGGTCGTGGCCTTCGCGATCGCGCTCGAGCAGCTGCACGTCGTGGCCTCGCGCGCGCTGGTCGAGCCCGACTACCTGCGTCCCGATGCGCAAGGCCGACTCCTCCTGCGCTTTCCGACGCGCAGGACCGGTGAGATCACGTGGAGAGACGAGCGGGTCCAACCGACGCAGCCCGCGCTCTTGCAGCCCGCGCCCTTCGACAGGGACCAGGCCGCGCGTGTTCGCGCGAGGGTTCCGTCGCAGCGCGGCAAGCTCGAGTGCGATCTGTTCGAACTTCCGGCGGAAGTCGACACGCCCATGGGCCGCCGGAAGTCGGTCGTCGGCCTGTTCGTCGACGGGGACTCGGGCGAAGTCGTGCACAGCGTGACGGGCCTTTCCGCGGAGGGCCTCGCGATGCTCCCTGGCGCCTTGCTCGCCGCGATCGAGCTGCGCAAGTCACGCCCCAACTTCGTGTACGTGCGCGATCCCGCGGTCGCCGCTGCGCTCGAGCCCGCGATCACGTCGCTCGGCATCCGCCTCAAGCTCGTCGGCCTGCTCCCCAACGCCGAGCGCGCGATCCAGGCCATCGAAGGCGCCTCCGACGACGATTCCGAAGGCAGCTGACCCGCGGAAGTGCGGCACGAGAAGATGGCGTCGGAGCGGCTTCGTGGCGAGCTCCGACGCCAGGCAGCGACCGCCTGCCGCTGGCGCGAACGCGGGCGCGGTTCAGGTGTTGATCACGAGCACTTGAATCGGCGTCGAGAGGAATTGCTGCTGGCCGTTGACGGCGAGCGCCTGGAAGTAGCGCGGGAAGCCGGCGTGCGGGCTGATGATGTCGGGAAGCGTGTAGGGAATGTTGAGGGAGCCGCTCGGGCCGACGACGCCGACGGGGATCGGCACCCAGGGCTGGCGAATGGTCGAGATGCCGGCGGAGCTCGCCATGTAGGTGAAGACCGGCTGCGAGCCGACGAGCAGGAACACGGTGTCGCCGGGGCGGCCCGTGAATTGGAACGAGGTCTGCGAGTTGTCGTTGACGTAGCGCGGACCGCCGAGCGAACGATGTTGCGTGCCGAACTCGTTGACGACGGCGGCGCTCGCGACGACGCGCTGGCCACCGACTCCGGACGTGCAGGTGAAGAAGCTGCCCGCCGCGCCGCGCACGATCGAAGTGTCGTAGAGCTGCGCCTGACCGTCGGTGATCACGAGGCCGTCGCCGCCGTCGCCGGAGCTCGTGCAGCCGAAGTAATCCCCACCGCCGCCGCGGCCGCCTTCGATCGAGCTTCCCGAGGCGAACACGCCCCAGCCGTTGACGCGACATCCCGGGCCGCCCTCGCCGCCGCTGGGATAACTCTCCACGGAACCTTCGCCGCCGCGCGCCACGCACTCGTAGAGCGCGACCGCGCTGTCGAGCGAGTCCAATCCCGCTCCGCCCGCGCGCGGGGCGATCCCCGACCACATCCCCACGTTGCGGCCGAACAGCATGCAACGCGTGAACAGCACCTTGGCGGAACGTGTGACCTCGGCGCCCGACCCCGAGGGCGGCGTGAACGAGCCGGGTTGGCCCTGCGCCTTGGCGCCGGTGAACGAGCAGTTCTGCAAGCGCACCGAACCGAGGTTGTCGAGCAGCTCGAGACCGGGTCGCGCGAGGCTGTTGAAGGTCTGGATCGCCGCCACGCTCAGGCCGACCAGCGAAGTGCGCTTGGCGGACCCGAGGTTGCGGATCGTGCACGTACCTTGGACCTCGACGAGCGCGCCCGTCGCGCCGATCACGCACAACGACTTGTTCGTGATCGTGAAGCCGGGGTAGATGCCGTCGGCGACGATCAGGATGTCGTTGTCGGAGGCTGCGTCGACGGCCTCCTGGATGGTCGTGAAGGTGCCGAGTTGCGGCTTGCCGAGCACGTCGACGCCGGCCGAAGCCAACGCAGCGAGCACGACCGACATCAGGGGGGTGGTCAGGCACTTCGAGAGGCGCATGGTTGGTCTTCCTTCGGGCGCGGGGGCAGATCGCGCCGACGTCCGACTCATGCAGCCAGCGACCGCGGCGTTGGCGCGAGTCGGGAACTTCTGTCGGAGCTGGCGACTCGAAAGCCCGCGGACGGCTAACGCAGGAAGTCGCTCCAATGGCCGGAGCGCGGAGTGAGCGTGATCGGAGTGGCCGAAGCGCGCACGGTGCTCGTGAACTTCGTCAGCAGCTCGCCGAGCTCGATCTGCGCCTCGATCGCGGGTCGGCTGCGGGCGTCCGCTTGCAACGCGGAGTCCTTGTAGGGCCAATCAGGCTTGGTCGCGCGAGTGGTGGCGATGAGCGCAGCGTCGAGCAGCACCGCGTACGTCGAGAGGGCCACGACCTCATCGACATGTCGGACCGACGAGCGTGCCGACGGCGAGTCCGTGAACTCCCAGCCGCCACCATCGGCAGGGCGCAGCAGCTCGAAAATCTCCGAGGCGAGACGCTCGGCCTCTGCTGGCGTCACGTTGAATGCGAACGTGCGCCAAGAGGACGTGCCGGCCGGTTCACTGAAGACACCGTGACCATCGGGCCAGAGCGCGAACGTGATGCTCCTCGGAGGGAACGGGCGGCTGCCGGAATCCGTCACGAGCACGAGCGGGTCGCGCTCGAGCCCGAACGTTTCGAGGAAGCCTTCGGGATCGAGCTTGCGAGCCGCCTCCGCGTGCAAGCGCGGCTCGCGGAAGGTCCGAATCGACACGACGGTGACCAAGATCAGCGGCAGCAGCACGCCGAGACCGAGCCATCCCAGCACGCGGATGTTTCGCATGCGAAGCGTCACGGCTGGTTCACCGGAGGAATTCGGCGTTGCATTCGCAAGGCGAGGATCAACGCGAGGAACGCAACCAGCGCGCCGCCGGGGCCGATGAGCAGGGTCGCGAGCGCGGTGGCGAGCGAGACGATGCCGGTAGTGCGGAGGGTGACGCGGGAGATGCGCGCCGGATCGATCCAGCGGCGGGTGAGCACGGTCGCGAGAATCGCGCCGGTGGCGGCGAACGGAGTGGCCATCAGCCACACGAACGGATCGACCAGGAACAGGAGCCCCGACTCGTGCACGGAGTCGGAGCTCGGCAGCTTGAAGTACAGCGCCACGAGAAAGACGAGCGTGACGATCAACGAGCCGACGAGCGCGCGGAGCTCGACGACGGGCTCTGGTTTCGGCCATCGGCCGCACTCGATCAGGCGGACTTTCGACGGTGCGTGCATCGGGCGTCGCGAGCGTACCTCAGGGCGTGGAACTTGTGTCGGAGTCGCTGGAATCGACGTTCCTTATGCGTCTGCTTCGCCAACGGCGGCGGCGATGGAAGTCGATCCCGAGAGAGCGGTGCGGTCGCGCTGGAATGAGCGCGACGTATTCGCTCCAGAGGTCCGAGAGGCCGAACGTGTCGGCATCGGCGCGCAGGTACTGCTCGAGAAAACGAAGGCGCAGGCGACCGAGGCGCGCGCGTTGCACCGGACTGAACGCGGGCGAGAGCTGCTCGATCGCGTGCGCGAGCTGGCGCTGAAATTCCTCGCGGTCGCGGGCGCGGCCTGCCGGTCGGCAGCGGGCGAGAGCGAGGCTCCAGCGCAAGATGCGTGCGGACTCCGATCGCGCCCCGGCCAGATCCTCCCGAGCCTCGAGCTGCGCGAGCAGGCGGTGCGCGATCGCGTCGTGCCGGAAATCGAGCAGGAACGAGAGGGCAAAATCCACCTGCCGCATCCCGTCGCGCGTGTCGAAGGCGACGTCGTTGGCGATCACCTCCGCAGCGCGAGCGAGGCTCGGCCGGAGAACGCGCATGCAGCGGCGGTGTCGACGCCGCCCGAGCCTGGAGAGCGCGTCGTTCACTTCGAGGATGCTGAAGGCGCGCTCCAGATCGAGCGGCGCGGCTTCCTCGAAGTCGCGGAACACCGACACCATCTGCTCGAATCGTTCGTCTCTCCAGTCCTGACCCACATCCAGCGCGGCCGCCGCCAGGCAGAAGCGGCCGAGGCGCGGATGAGCGAAGTGGCGCGTGACATCGGCGCGGATTCGTCTCGGCAACCTCCGGAAGTCGATGACGCGATCGACCAGATTTTCGCACTCGTCCACTTCGAGATCCTGCGCGGCGATCCAGTCGAGGCACTCGGCGCGCAGGCGCGAGAGACGCACGACCCGTCGCTGGTTCTCGGGCTTCCGCCAGAGCCAACGGAGGCCCCGCACGCGGCGAGCCCACTCCTCGCGACTGTCGCTCGCCGACAGCGGCGGCAACTCGGAGTCTTCCTGCGTGCCCCGGTGGCGCTCCCGCCACTCCGCCTCCCGATCGAACTGCGCGGACGCCATGCGACTCGATGGTAGCAGCGGCGCGCGACTCCGAACGGAGACTCAGCGCCCGAGCATCCCCGGCGAACGCACGGCGAGGCACGCGACGTAGTCTTCGAGCACGCCCAGCCGCGCCGCCTCGAACGCAAGCCTTCGCTCGAGCTCGTGGACACGGAGCCCATCGATGCCGTGCACGGCCTTGGCCGAAAAAGGGGCCAGGAACTGCTCCCTAGCACGCGCGATCTGCTGTCGAAACTCCGGCACGTCCTCGGCGCGCACCGCCACGATCATCGCGACGACGGCGAGGAACCAGCGCAGGCGGCGCAGCGGCTGCGACGGTTCGGTCGTGTCCTTGGAGACTTCCTGTTCGCGTGCGGAGAGGGCGTTGAGCAGCGCCGTGAGGATCTCGTCGCGTTCGAGCTGCAGAGCGACAGCGACACAGACGTCGAGCGTCTCGAGCCCCTCCACCGAATCGAGGACGACACTCTCCGCCAGCGCGCCGACGGCGCGCGCGAGGACTGGCGCGAGCTCCATCCCGAGCATCCGGTGTTGACGCTTGGATGTGATGGCGAGCAACAGGTCGCAGGCGCCGAGGAGCTCGTGCGCGCGCGAGGAAGTGAACGGCGCGGCACGTTCGAATTTCCCGATGATCCGCCGGAAATCCTCTGGTCGCAGGCGATCCATGCGGTAACGGGCGCGGCGGAGGAGCGAGTGCAGGCACGGGCCGCCGAGCGTCGGGTCTCCAAGCAGCTCCAACGCGAGCGAGCGCACGTCGACGCCTTTCGGCGCGGCGTCGAGCATCTGGTACACGGCGCCATCGCAGGAACCCGCGGGCAACTTGCGCGCGGCGAGCCACGCGAGGCACTCGCGCTGCAGCCGCTCGACACGTTCGACCTGTTCCTCGGCGAAGTCGAAACGGATCAGGCCGCGCAGGAGCGCGATGCGGCGCTCGCACTCGGCGGGCGCGTCGTCGATCCGCAGGGGACGAGCATCGAAGTCGAGCGCGAGCACCTGCTCGCGAGAGAGATCCACGAGGGCCATGCGCTCGGGAAGCCGCTTGTAGCGCTCTTGAGAGGTCATGCCGCGGCACCTTGACGAGCGGGCGCGCGGAGGGTGGTGGCCGCCTCGCCGGTGCGCCGCAGAGGCCGCCGTGAGGCCGGGAGGGAAAGGAGTTCGCATTTCGGACAGGCCCGAGGGCGGCGGCGGCAGGGCGGAAGGACGGGCGGCTTCAAGAAGTTGCATTTGGGGCGCCGACAGGGCGCGTGGCTTCCCCACCCCGAGGACCCCATGACGCTCATCCACCCGTTTCTCGCCCCCACTCTCGTTTCGCTGTCGCGCCTGATCGACCCGTCCAGCGCCGCCTTGGTTGTCGAGGCCGCTCCAGAGGAGGCGAGCGCGGGTCACGACTTCGCCGGCCTGACCGGCGACTGGGCCGGAGTGCGCGCGCGGCTCGCGGACACGGGCATCGAAGTCGGCGCGAGCCTGTGGTTCGACGTGTACAACATCGCCTCGGGTGGCCTCGAGCGCGAGACCTCCACGGGCTCGTACCTCGACCTGCTCGCGACCTTCGACCTCGAGACGCTCTGCGGGCTCGAGCAGGCCGCGATCGTCGCCAACGCCTACGCCATCAACGGCACGAACCCCTCGGACCACGCCGGCGACTTCCAGTACTTCTCGAACATCGCCAACACCGACCACGTCGAGCAGCTGGGACAGTTGTTCTACGAGCAGTACCTGTTCGACGAGCAGCTTCGCATCAAGCTCGGCAAGACCGACGCGAACGCGGAGTTCGCGGTCGTGCAGAACGGCCTCGAGTTCGTGTCGTCGTCGGCCGGCTTCAGCCCGACGATCTTCGCGATGCCGACCTACCCCAACCCCGCGACCTGCGTCTCGGCCTTCTACGACCCGAGCGAGCACTGGCACTTCGGCGCGGGCGTGTGGGACGGCGCGGCGAACGCCGGCTTCTCGACCGGCAGCCGCGGGCCGAGCACGTTCTTCGGGAGCCCCTCGGACCTGTTCCTCATCGCGGAAGGCAACTACCTGTGGAGCGCCGGCGAGGACGAGCTCGCGGGGCGCGTCGCGCTCGGCGGCTGGCACCACACCGGTGATTTCGCCACGTTTTCCGGCGGAAACGACGAAGGCAGCGGCGGCCTGTACGCGATCTGCGAACAGGAACTGTCGCGCGTCGGGGACGGGACCCTCGCGAGCTTCCTGCAGTACGGCTCGGCCGACGAGGACGTGTCCGACTGCGACCGGCACCTCGGCGCGGGCGTGACGCTGACCGGCTGCTGCGGCCGCGCGGACGACGCGGTCGGCTTCTACTTCAGCCAGGCCCACTTCAGCGAAGCGGCCGGCACCACGGCGAGCTCCGAGAACGTCTTCGAGGTGTTCTACCGCTGTCAGGCGCGTTCGTGGCTCGTGGTGAAGCCGGACGTGCAGTACATCACCGACCCCGGCGGCGACGAGTCCGTCGATCCGGCGCTCGCGCTGACGCTGCGCCTGCAGATCGACTTCTGATCAGCGACCGGCGACGACACGCAGTGCGGCGACGCCCTCGAGCTGCGGCAGCGCGAGCGAGAGGCGCGACGGCGCGCTGCGGTGGTAGCGCGCGTCGTTCGTGCCGAGGCTCGCGACGCCGGTCACGCTGAAGAGGCGCTGGCCGGTGGCATCGACGGCTTCGACCGTCACGCCGCGGCGCGACTGCAGGGCCGGGATGGCGCCGAGGAGCTCGACCTCGAGGCGCTCGTCGACGACCTGCGCGTGCGCCGAGCGAATCCAGGGCGCGCGCTCGATCTCGATCGCGGGGGCCGAGGCCGGCAACGAGTCCGACGGCGCGACGGCGGCGCAGGAACCGAGCAGGCAGAGTCCGAGGAGTACGGGCGTGAAGTGGCGCATGCGGAAGTTCGGCGAAGGGTGAGGAGGCGGAGAGGATCGCGGCGCGGGGGGGCTGCGGCGATCGGGCCGTTCCGGCCTGAACAACCCTAGCACGCGTTGGTTGCAGCGGCGGAAGTCGGAGCGCCGGGGGAGCGGGGCCGTCCGCCAGAATTGGAATTTCCTTCCAGAATCAGCGCGGAAACGGCGCTGGAGACTTCGAGCTCGCGCGCGGTGTAGCCTTGCGGGCGGAGCGTTCCCCCCACGTGACCCCGTTCGAGCTCGCCGTCCAGTTCTTCCTCCAGCTCGGGGTGATCCTCGTCGTGTCGCGGCTCGTCGGGCTGGTCGCCGCGCGACTGGGCCAACCGCAGGTCGTGGCCGAGATGATCGCCGGCGTCGCGCTCGGTCCGTCGCTGTTCGGGCTCGTGGCGCCGGAGTGGAGCGCGCTGCTCTTCCCGCGCGAGTCGATGAAGGTGCTGTTCCCGATCTCGCAGCTCGGGCTCGCGCTCTACATGTTCGTGGTCGGCCTCGATTTCCGCGGCGACCTGATCCGCTCGCGCTTCGGCACGTCGGTCGCGGTGTCGATCGCGGGCATGGCGGCGCCGTTTGCGCTGGGAGCGGGGCTCGCGTGGCTGCTCTTCACGCGCACCACGCTGTTCCCGGCGGAGACTTCGCTCGCCAACGCGATGGTGTTCATGGGCGCGTCGATGTGCATCACGGCCTTTCCGATGCTCGCGCGCATCATCCACTCCAAGGGCCTGACGGGCACGACGATGGGCACGGTCGCGATCGGAGCGGGAGCGATCGACGACGCCGCCGCGTGGTGCCTGCTCGCGCTCGTGCTGGCCAGTTTCAGCGGCGATTTTTCGCACGCAACGCTCGCGATCGGGGGCGGTGCGGCCTACGCGGTGCTCGCACTGGGCGTCGTGAGGCCGCTCCTGCGGCGCTGGGCGCGAGGCATCGAGGCGCGGGGCAAGCTCGGTGACGGCGAATACGCGTTCTGCCTCGCGCTGATGTGCCTGGGCGCATGGTGGACGGACAAGATCCACCTGCACGCGGTGTTCGGCGCGTTCGTGATGGGGGTCGCGATGCCGCGCGGTGTCGTGTCCAAGGCGCTGGTGGAGCGTTCCCACTCGCTGGCGGTGGCCCTGCTCCTGCCCCTGTTTTTCACCTATTCCGGCCTCAACACGCGGCTGGGGCTGCTCAACAGCGGAACGCTGTGGCTGATTGCACTGGCGGTGCTCGCGGCGGCCGTGCTCGGCAAGGGCGTCGCGTGCTGGGGAGCCGCGCGGCTCACCGGCGTCCCGCAGCGCGAGGCGCTCGGCATCGGCGTGCTGATGAATGCACGTGGCTTGATGGAGCTCATCATCATCAACATCGGCCTCGAGCGCGGACTGATCTCGCCGGAGATCTTCGCGATGCTGGCGACGATGGCGGTGCTGACGACGCTGATGGCGAGCCCGATCTTCGAGCGCGTGGTCGGACGGCGCGGCGCGAGCGAGCCCGCGTCACGAACAGCGGCATGAGCGACGCCTTGCCCATGCAAGCGGACGCGTGCGGAGCTAGGCTCGCCGCATGCTCTCCTCCCCCACCGTTCGCCGTTTCCTGATCCCGTTCGTCCCGCTCGCGCTCGTCGCGAGCGCCTTCGCGCAGACCGTCGCGGAGTGCGTCGAGTTCGAGCCCGGTGTCGAGCTCGTCTACAAGGGCAAGGCGCGCCAGCAGGACGACAAGGGCAGCTGGAACCTGCCGTTCGAGGTGCGGGCCGTCGTGCTCGGCGGCAGCGACAACGAAGTGGCGCTGTTCCACGGTCTCGAGGCCGCGAACGGCATGTCCGGCGGACAGGTCCGCACGGTGCCGCGCACGTCGAACTACCGCTTCACGAAGCTCACGGCGGAGCGTGCGCGCGCGCCGCTGCCGGAGGGCATGTTCCCGGCGATGAGCGCGGGCGTGCCGGCGTTGCTGGCGGTCGGTGCGGTGCCGACGCCGCCGGCGAACGTGCCGACGACGGCGGGAGCGACGTGGAAAGGCGGGCGCGTCGTGCTCCCCAACGACTTCGATTTCGCCGCGGAACTCGAGTGGACGGCGAGCGCGAAGGACGGGGTGATCGTGCTCGATGCGGTGGCGGTCGGACTGCCCGCGGCGCACGCGATGATCGGATCGATGAAGCTGCACGCGTACAGCGAGCACTACGAGATCGATCCCGCGCGCAAGGTGGTCACTCGCTGCAAGGCGAGCTGGAAGCTCGAGTTTTCGGCCGATCCGCTGCGGGTGAGCGAGCTCTCGTACGAGCTGCAGCTGCGGAGCCACCGCAAGGTCGCGCCGGAGCGGCTCGTCGCGCTGCGCAGCGATCGTGCGGAGTTCGAGAAGACTTCGCGGCTCGCGTTTGGCGAGGACCTCGACGCTGCGGAGCGCGCGCTGGACAAGCTCGGCAGCCAGTTCGAGCAGTCGGATTCGTACTTCCTGACCGAGGTGCTGCGGGTGCAGGAGCAGATCGCGGCGACGCGCGAGCACCGCGAGAAGGAGCGGCTCGAGGCCGAGGTCGTCGCGCGGCTGATCGGCAAGCCCGCCGTCGACATCGTCGGGGACGTCGTCGGCAAGGACCTCGACGGCAAGGACGTCAAGCTCTCCGAGCTCAAGGGCAAGGTCGTCGTGCTCAACTTCTACGCGTCCTGGTGCGGGCCGTGCAATCAGGAGATTCCGCACCTCAAGGAGCTCGTCGCCAGGCACGAGGGCGAGCTCGTGGTGATCGGCTTCGACAAGGAAGCGGACCACAAGGTCGAGATCGAACACGCGCGCAAGCAGGGCATCCCGTGGCGCGTCGTGCTCGGTTCGGATCGCATCAACGAGGCGCTGCTCGTGGGCGCGTTCCCGACGAACTGCTTCCTCGATCGCGAAGGCAGGATCGTGCTGCGCGAAGTGGGCTTCGACGGGCCGCAGAAGCTCGCGGCGACGGTCGAGAAGCTGCTCGAGAAGAAGTGAGCGCGCGTCAGGGCGCGACGACGAAACGCAGCGCGTCCGAGAGGCTCGTCGCCTTCGGGCTCGGCGGGTCGCGGAACCACGCCTGCACGCAGACGAACGTGCCTGCGGCGGGCGCTGTCGCCGGATGCGAGGCCATCCAGGCGTTGAAATCCAGCGCAAAGACGCCCGTGCACGTTCCGGCGACGCCACCGCTCTCCACGGTCGCCAGCCGCGGCGTCGGCGCGCCGATGCAGGCGTAGCTCGAGCCCTGTCCCCAAGGAACGGCCGCGGGCTCGAAGCCCATGAACAGCGCACCGGCACGCGCGCCCTCGACTCCGTCGACCCGCAGCGCAAAACCGGACGCGCTCGAGCGCGACGGCAATCCGGTCGAGGTGATCCGCGCGTTGCAGCCGTTCGACGTCGTTCCTGCGGTGCAGTAGCTCGTCGGCGGCGGCACGAGCGCGCTGCTCAGGCTCGCGGAGAAGTAGCGGCCTGCGGCGAGGTCGGTCCACGCGTAGCCGGGAGCGAGGTCGGGGCGCGCCGCGGGACCGACGATGTCGAGCCCCCACGTCACGAGCTCACCATCCGTGCGGCGCGCGATCGAGTGGTACTCGCCCGCCTCGATCTCGACGTACTCGAGCCCGGGCGGAAGCGGCGGCACGTTGCACTGGCCGAAATTGTTCCAGCCGAAGGCCACGACCTCGCCGTCGCTGCGCAGGGCGAGCGAATGCGCGCCGCCGGCCGCGATCTCGACGTAGGTCACTCCCTGCGGCAACGCAGGCACGTTGCACTGGCCATGCGGATTCCAGCCCCACGCCACGACCGCGCCGTCGCTGCGCCGCGCGACTCCGTGGCGGTAATTCGCCGCGAGCTCGACGTAGACGACACTTGCGGGCAGCGTGGGCACGTTGAGCTGGCCGAAGTTGTTGTTGCCGAACGCGATCACGCTGCCGTCGTTGCGGCGCGCGAGCGTGAAGTTCTGGCCGGCGGCGAGCTCGACGTACGTGAGCCCGGCGGGAAGCGTGGGCACGAGCGTCTGGCCGGCGACACCCAGTCCCCACGCGACCGCGCTGCCGTCACTGCGCACCGCGGCGCTGTGGAACCACCCGGCGGTCGCCGAGACGTAGGTCAGGCCCGCGGGCAACGGCGGAACGTCGATCTGGCCCCAGGTGTTCTGGCCCCAGGCCGAGAGCGTTCCGTCGCTCAGCAGCGCGAGCTGATAGTCGTACCCCGCGACGAGCGCCGTGTAGTCGACTCCGGGTGCGAGCCGCGGCACGTTGAGCTGACCGACCGAGTTGTCGCCGAAGCCGAACACACGACCGTCGTCGAGCTTCGCGAGCGAATACGCCTCGCCTGCGTCGAGCGCGCTCCACTTGGCGCCGTCAGGACGCGGCGGAACGTCGAGCTGGCCGAGCGTCCCGTCGCCCCACGCCACGAGCTCCCCGTCGTCACGCAGCGCGAGCGCGTGAGCGCGGCCCGCCGCGACTGCGATGTAGCGAGTCGAAAGCGGCAGCGGCGGCACGTTGCACTGGCCGAA
>JABWBL010000512.1 GCA_013360535.1 Planctomycetaceae bacterium | reverse complement strand
CGTCATCTCGCGCTCGCGCGTGCTGATCCTGCAGCCGCTGGCTCCCGACGAGCTCGTGGCGCTGCTCGAGCGCGCGCTCGCCGACGTGCGCGGGCTCGGCGGACGCATGCGCGCGGGACGCGACGCCCTGCTGCGCATCGCGCACGCTTCCGACGGTGACGCGCGCCGCGCGCTCAACCTGCTCGAGACCGTCTCGACGCTCGTGCGCGACGGCGAGGAGCTCGACGACGCGACGCTCGTGCAGGCCTTGCAGCGCAAGCAGCTCGCGTACGACAAGTCCGGCGAGGAGCACTACAACCTCATCTCCGCGCTGCACAAGTCGATCCGCAACAGCGACGACAACGCGTCGCTCTACTGGATCACGCGCATGCTCGAGGCCGGCGAGGACCGCGACTTCCTCGCGCGCCGCCTGATCCGCATCGCGGTCGAGGACATCGGCCTCGCCGACGCCTTCGCGCTGCGCATCGCGCTCGACGGCGCCGACGCGTGGCAGCGACTGGGCACGCCGGAGGGTGAGCTCGCGCTCGTGCAGGTCGCCGTGTATCTGGCGCGCGCGAGGAAATCGAACGCGGTGTACGTCGCCTACGATCAGGCGCGCGAGGACGTGCAGCGCACGGCGGCCGAGCCCGTTCCGCTGCACTTGCGCAACGCCTCGACGCGCCTGATGAAGGAAGCCGGTTACGGCGCGGGCTATCGCTATGCGCACGACGATCCGGCCGCGCGCGACGAGATGAAGTGCCTGCCGCCGTCGCTCGCCGAGCGGCGCTACTTCAGGAAACCGCCGCCTCCGCCGGCGAATCCTTGAGGAAAGCACCGCGAGCGCGGCCCCGACTGGCGGGACCGCGCTCGCTCACTTCTCCAGACTTCTCCTGCGGCCCACGAAGGCCGCAGGCGTTCAATCCATCTTCCAGGCGAGCTCGCCCAGGATCTCGACCTGCATCTCGGCCGAGTGGTCGCCGCCCTGCGGATCGCTGATCGACAGCGCCACCTCGAGCTCGAGGCCGAGGTCGGTCTCGAGCTGGAACGAGTGCGCGTGGTGCGCCGCCGCGTCCCACAGGAGCCGGCCCTCGCCGCGGATCTCGACCGTCAGGTCGGCCTGTTCGAGGTCGAGCCCGAGGCCTTCGCCACCGAGCTCACCCGCGAGCGCCTCCTGCACGATGTCGCGCAGGTCGAGCGTGCCGTCGGAGTCGATCACGAGCTTGATCTCGGCCACACGCACGCCGTCGATCTCGCGCTGGCCGACATACTCGCACTGCGCCTTGAAGTTGCCGAACAGCCGCTCGAGCGCCGGGCCGAACTGCGTGAGCAGCGCCGAAGCCTCCTCTTCCGCCTCCGCGAGCGACAGGAGCTCGCCCACGTCCGTGCCGAAGAACAGCGCCTTGGTGAGCTCCGCCGGCGCGACTTCCCAGCGATCGCCGACGCTGACCGCGCGACCGGGGAGCAGCGAGCGGTAGTCGAGATCGACGCCCAGGCCCGCCAGCGCCTCGTTCTCGCCGCCGTCCTTGAGCGTGCGCTTGTACTGGCCCTTGTCCGCGTCCCACTCGAACACGACGGTCTTGCCGTCGAGGTCGAACAGGTCGGCTTCGTCCGCGCCTTCCTCCGCCATGTCGAACTTCATGCCCGACTTCGAGTAGTCGCGCTCGAGCAGGAGCGGCCGCCCGTCGGCGGTCTTGACGTAGCGGTCGACGACCTCGAGCGTCATGCCCAGCTTGCCCGACGCATCACCGAGATCCGCGGCCCCGGTCATGTCCTGACCGTCGACGAGGAAACGCATGTCGCCCAGACCGAACGTGCCGTCGACCGAGAAGGTCTTGGTGCGCTCGAGCCCCGCCGCGGGCTTGAACACGAGCGTGTCCGCGACGGACGGCACGAAGGCGAAGGTGAGGGCGGCGAGGGCGAGGCGGGGGGCGAGGAGCATGTTGCGGTGTCCTTTTTGGGCACTTTGTGCCCGCGTGTGCGCCCCGCGAAGCCTTTCCAGAGCGCTCAGGCCGGGGCGGAGCTTCCCGGTTTCAAACGCCGTGCCAGCCCGGACACGCGGGCCGCGGGCTCGGCGTTGTCGATCGCGAGCTGCAGGGCGCGCTCGGACCCGACCAGCACCAGCAGCTTCCGCGCGCGCGTCATCGCCGTGTAGAGCAGGTTGCGCTGCAGCATCAGGAAGTGCTGCGCCACGAGCGGGATCACCACCACGTCGTACTCGCTGCCCTGCGAACGATGCACGGTGATCGCGAAGGCCGGCTGCAGGTCGCCGAGCTCCTCGGGCGTGTAGGCCACCGTGCGCTCGGGGAATCGCACCTGCAGGCCTTCCTCGTCGATCGACACGATGCGCCCCATGTCGCCGTTGAAGACTTCCTTCTCGTAGTCGTTGCGCGTGTGGATCACGCGGTCGCCCGCGCGCCACGAGCGCGCCCCGAGCCGGAATTCCTCGGTCTTTCCGCCGAGCGCCGCGCGCAGCCGTTCGTTGAGCGCGTCGACGCCGCACTCGCCCTTGTACATCGGCGCGAGCACCTGGACGCTCGTCGTCCAGTCGAAGCCGAAGCTGCGCGGGATGCGCTCGGTGACGACCTCGACCACACGCTCGGCGCAGCGCCGCGGCTCGTCCGCCGAGAAGAAGTAGAAGTCCGCGGAGAGGTCGCCGCGCCCGGGAAACTCCGGTGCCTGTCCCGCGAGCACGCGGTGCGCGTTGGCGACGATCAGACTGCCGCGTCCTTGACGGTGGATCTGCGTCAGGCGGAACGTCGACACGCGCTGCGAGGCGATCAGGTCGACGAGCACGTTGCCCGGCGCGACCGACGGCAGCTGGTCGGGGTCGCCGACGAGCACGACGCGCGTGCCCGGACCGATCGCCTTGAACAGGTGGTGCGCGATCACGACGTCGAGCATCGACATCTCGTCGACGACGAGCAGGTCGCAGGCGAGCGGGTTCTTCGCGTCGTGCGCGAAGGCCCCGGTCTGCGGGTCGAAGTGCAGCAGGCGATGCACGGTCGAGGCCTGACGGCCCGTCGCTTCCGAGAGCCGCTTCGCCGCGCGCCCCGTCGGCGAGG
>JABWBL010000511.1 GCA_013360535.1 Planctomycetaceae bacterium | reverse complement strand
AGCGCGGCGGCGCGCGGTGCACGCAACGCAAGTGCGCGAGCGCTTCCACCAGCGCTTCGCCACCGACCGGCAACAACCAGCGGAGGCGCCGCACGCGGGGAAGCTCCTCTCCTGCGAGCCAGCTCGCGAGGTCGTGCTGCGTCTCGATCCACGGCTCGATGCGCCAGCCTCCGCGCGCCACCTGCGGAGCGAACTCGCGCAAGCGCGTCAGGCCGCTCTCGAATTCGAGCTCGAGGACCGGCAGCGGGCCGCGCACCAGCGCCGCGTACAGCGTCCCGAGAGGCGAGAGGCGCGTGTCGAGCTCGATCCACAGGCCGCGCTCTTCTCCCGTGGGCAGTTCGAGCCACTCACCCGCCGCGATTTCCCGCTCCAGTGCGAGCCACGACTCGCGTTCGACGACGGGCTCGCGCGAACGCTCGAGCACGAGGTAGTCCCACTCGAGAAAGCGCGGCTCGAAGCGCTCGAGCACCGTCTCGAACGTGTGTGGCTCGAGCATCCAGCCCGCGAGGCGCTCGTGGTTGGCGACACGCAGGAGCACGATTTCCGGCCCAGATTCGGTCCTCAGCGCGTGCACGTTGCGCTCCGCGAGCCAGGCGGTGTGCACAGAGTAGGACTGCGCGACGGGGCGTCCACGCAGCGGCAGGTCGTTGAAGATCGCGAGCGCCTGCTCGACGCCGACGACATCCACGGCGCGACCACGCGCGAACGCGACCGTGCGCGGCATCGCGTAACGCTCCCGCGCGAGCAAGTCGCCCTCCTCGAGTTCCCGACGACGCTCCGCGAGCTCCGTGAAACCAACGAGGCCGCCCGTGACGTCCTTCAGGCGCGCGCGAACCAGCGCGACGACTCCAAGTTCGGCCGTCTGCACTGCAACGAAGGAGTTCGGCACGGCGCAAGTCGCTGCCAGCACGGCCAGCAGGCCGGAGAGCTTCTTCCAGCCCGGACGCCATTCGTCGGAGCCTTGCGGCACGGCCAGCGCGAGGAAGGGCAACACCAGCGCGAGTTCGTGGAACGTCGTCGGCAGTGGCGTCGAGATCGCCGCGGCGCGGAAGGCGAGGGCGAGCCCGAGCAAGCTGAGCGCGCCGACGCCGACGACTCGCGCATCCGCGCGCGCCGCACGGACGCGGGCGGCCACGCTCAGGCTCGCGAACCCGAACACCGCGGCAGGCTGCAGGAAATCGACGAGCAACGGACCGGAGCCCTGTGCGAGCGTGTACCCCCGCGCGATCTCGAGCGAACCACGCAGGTAGGACGGCAGGTTCGCGAGCTCTTGCCCGGCCGCGAGCCAGATCCCGAACTGCACGGCGACGAAACTCGCGACCCACTGCAGCGAGCGGCGACGCTCCCCGCGACTCCAGAGGACGAAGGTGACGAGCGTGGCAACGGCGCAGCCTTCGAGCTGGAACGTGAACTTCAGCGCGCCCGCGAGCGCGAGCACGAAGGCCGCGCCGAGGAGCTCGAAAGCGCGCGCGGACGGGCTCGCCACGAGCACCACGCCCGTCGCCGCCAGTCCGAACTGGATTCCGGAGTCGTCGGTGAGGCCGACGGTGAAGAGCGCCACGAATGCGAGCACACGCAAGGCGCGGCCGGGCACCGCGAGCAGCGCACGCGTCACGAAGAGCCCGAGAACGAGCTTGAACAGGCCTTCGACCAGAAGCGCCCGCCACCAGAACGCGTTGGGCCCCCACGCTTGCGTGTGCAGCGCTCCGAGCGGACCGTACGTGAAGATCGACTCGGGCCCGACCTGGGTTCGCGCCGCGAATTGCGCGTCGAAGAGACGCTGCCACGAGGGATCGAGCGCGATCGAGTGCTCGAGCCGCGGCCAGTCGATCAGGAGCGACGCCACGGCGAGCGTCAGCAGGAACACGGCTCCGCGCGCTCCGAGGGAGCGGCGAGACGGCGGCGGCGCCGCGGATTCCGGGGGCGAGCTGGCCATGCGGCTCGCACGGGGACTGCGAGCGGGCCCAGCCTACTCGACGTGCGCTGAAGCGGGGGAATCCCCGCTCAGGAGCGCTTGCCGCGCCACTTCCAGCCGCGCCCGAGCGCCATCCAAACCAGCGTCCGCCCGAGAATCTCGAGATCGGACTGCCACGACAGGCGCGCGAGGTACTCGAGGTTGATCGCGAGCTTGCGGCGATAGGCGTCGGCATCGCGCGGCGTGTATCCCTGCGTGACCTGAGCGAGGCCCGTGATGCCGGGTTTGATCGCGAGCCGATCGGAGAAGCCGTGGACTTCGGTGTTCGCCCACGCTTCGACCTCGGCCATCTCCGGCCGCGGTCCGATGAAGCTCATGTCGCCGCGCAGCACGTTGTAGAGCTGCGGCAGTTCGTCGAGATGCGTGCTCCGCAGGAACTTGCCCCACGACGTGACACGCGCCTGATCGCCACCGCTCCACGCATCGAAGACGCTGCCGGTGGGCTCGCGCATCGTGCGGAACTTGACGAGCTTGAAGATGCGTCCGCGCTGGCCGACGCGCGGCTGCACGAAGAACACGCGCCGCACGGAGCCGAACGAGAGCGCGCTCCCGACCGCGACGAGGCAACCGAGCGCGAGCGCCGCGGGAGCCGCGACGACGAGCAACGCCACATCGAGCAACGGTCGACCGACGCGATACCAACGCGAGTTCGGCGTGAGGCGATCCCAGTTCGTCGTGGCCGAAGCGCGACGCTCGGTCTCGGGTTGCGTCGCCGCTGCGGACTGCGCCGTCGCGACGGCGGGGTCCATGAGCTCGGCGAGAGCCATCGCACGCGGACGGATGGACGGCGGGTTCTGGGTGGAGCGCTGCATCGAAAACGCCGCTCGGCGGCGCTGGGGATGGACCTGTTTCGGCCCGCGCCGGCGCGATTCCTGAAGGCTCGCGAACGTTTCAGCCTTGCGACGCCAGAAATGGCACCGGCCCCGCGGAGACCGTTGCAGCCTCAAGCACTCCCGGAGGTGGGTCGATGGGCAGACCACGCCCGTTCACCGGGCGCCCCGTCATGTCCACCCCCGTCCCGACCGTGCCGCTCGCGGCCCGCCCCGCCGTCGACGCGCCGCGCCGCAGCGTGC
>JABWBL010000510.1 GCA_013360535.1 Planctomycetaceae bacterium | reverse complement strand
TGGGCTTGAGCCTCGGTGCGCTGCTCCTCCTGCCCCCGCTCGAAGCCGCCGTCGTCGCGCTCTACGCCGGCACGCTCTTCGGCCACGGCCCGAACCCGAAGTTCGCGCTGATGGGCCTCGGCCGGCCCGTGCCCGTGGCGCTCGCACGCACGGCTGGAGAGCTCGTCTACGCGCTGCTCGTGGTGCTCCTCGCCCGCCACACCTTCGAGATCGTGTACGTGCCGTGGGCGCAGGCGATCGGCGACCTCCTCGCGGTGCTGCTCATGCTGGTCGCGTTGCGCCGCATGGGCCACTCGCTGCCGCTCGAGCTCCACTGGCCGCAGGTCCGGCCGCTCTTCGCGCGCTCGTTCCCGCTCGTGCTCAACATCCTGCTCGGGCTCCTGATCTTCAACAGCGACCTGCTGGTGCTCTATGCCTTCCGCGACAGCACGACCGTCGGCTGGTATTCGGCCTCGTACCAGCTGATCAGCTTCCTGATCAACATCTCCGGCGTGTACGCGCTCAGCCTGATGCCCGTGCTGACGCGCGCGCGCACGAGTCCGCCAGAGCATCGTGCGCTGTACCTCGACTCGCTCGCGCAGTCGGTCTGCATCGGCCTGCCGATCGCCGTCGGCGGTGGCCTGCTCGCACCCGGCCTGATCACGCTCGTCTTTGGCCCCGACTACGGCCCGTCCGCGCTGCCGCTCTCGATCCTGATCGCCTCGATCCCGTTCCTCGTCGCCAAGGACATCGCCATGGTCGCGATGGTCGCCGGTGGCCATGAGAAGGCCGTGCTGCGCTTCACGGGCTTCGCGGTCGTCTTCAACCTCGCCGCGAACCTGCTCGTGATCCCGCGCTTCGGCATGGTCGGTGCCGCGTCGACCACGCTCGCGACCGAGATCCTGCGCGCGCTGCTCGGGATGCTGTACGTGCGGCGCGAGCAGTTGCCGCTGCCGCCATTCTCACGCCTCTGGCGAACGCTTGCCGCCTCCGCAGCGATGGCGCTGGCGCTGCTCATGCTCCCCGAGTTGCACGTCCTCGTGACGGTCACGCTCGGAGCGCTCGTGTACGCCGTCGTGCTCGTCGCCTTCGGCGGCATCGAGCGCAAGCCGGGCGTCGGCCTTCGCCTGCGGGTCTAGTAACGCAGCTCGACGACGCGCGCTTCCTTGCCGGGGCCCCACTGCGTGACGACGAACAGGCGGTCGTACTCGGACTCGTCGATCTTGACCTTCGTCTGCCCGCCGGAGAGCTTCTCCACGAGCATCGGCACCGTGTTCGAGTGTCCCGCGACCACCGCGATCGCATTGCGCGGCAACGAATCGAGCGCGCTGAGCAGCGTGTCCGCCGAGCGCGCCGGGACGACCTGCACGTTGACGCCGCAGGCGACCGACAGCAGCGAGAGCGTCTGCTGCGTGCGCTGGTACTCGGTCGCGAAGGCGTGCGTGACGCCGCTCTTGGCGAGCATGTCCGAGAGCCGCTTGGCGCGCTGCGCACCCGTCTCGGAGAGGTTGGGGTCGTCCTTGGGCTCGACGTCCTTCTCGGCGTGGCGCACGAGCACGATCGTGCGCGGGTAGGAGAGCGCCTTGAGGGCGCCGGAATCTTCCTGGGGCGCGCGCGGCCGCATGGCGGCGACGGCGAGGGCGCAGGCGGAGAGAACGGCGAACCCGAGGGCGCCACGGCGGGAGAGGAGCGTCTTCATCAGTAACCCAGTTCCTTGAGCTTGCGCAGCTCGTCCTTGTCGAGCGTGACCTTGCGGGCGGCGCCACGGTTGTCCTGTTCGGTGGTCCAGGCCTCGAGCAGCGGCAGCATCGCCTTGACGCGTTCCGGCTCGCTTTCCGCGAGGTCGTGCTTCTCGTCGGGATCGCTCTCGAGGTCGAAAAGCAGCGTCTTTTCCCACGTGTAGTGGCGGATCAGCTTCCAGCGCCCCTCGCGCAGCGACGAGATGCGCATGCGCTTGCCCCACGCGACCTGCGCGTCCGGCAACCACAGGATCGAGAAGGCCTTGGCCTGCGGATCGACGACCTCGTTGCCCTCCGCATCGAGCTTGTGCAGCAGGCTGCGCTTGCGCGCGGCGTCGGCGAAGTCGAGCCCGACGGCGTCGAGCACCGTGCCGAACACCGTGCGCGTCTCGACGATGCCCTTGACGCGCGCCGGCGTGGTGCGACCCGGCGGCACGACGAGCAGCGGCACGTGCAGCTGCTCTTGCCACAGGGTCGTCGTGTGGCCGTAGGAATCGTGGTCGAGGAACTCCTCGCCGTGGTCGGCGACGACGACGATCAGCGTGCGGTCGAGCTTGCCGCGCTTCTCGAGCGCGTCGAGCAGGCGCCCGATCTCGCGGTCGACGTACGCGATCTCCTCCTCGTACAGGTCGACCAGCCAGCGGTTTTCCGCCGCGTTCACCATCTGGCGGTTCTTGATCAGGTTCTCGTAGTCGTTCTCGTTGCGCAGCCAGCCCTTGTAGTCGTCGGCCCAGCTCCAGTCGGGCTGGTCCATGTACTCGTAGTGCGCGTCGAAGTAGTGCGTGAAGAGGAACAACGGCTTGTCGCCCGCGTCCTGCAGCGAGCCGATCGCGAGGTCGGTGACGCTCTTGCTCGTGATCGCGCGATGGCCGAGCGCGTTCGACGCGTCGTAGTGCTCGTACCCCTGAGTGAAGCCGTGCGTGGCGCCGAGGTACGTGTGGCTGACGACACCACGCGTCGAGTAGCCGGCCTCGAGCAACGCCTCGGGCAGCAGCACTTCGCTCTCGCGCAGCGCGCCGGAGAGCGAAAAACCGCCGTGTTCGTGCGGATAACGGCCGGTGAGGATCGCGCCGAAGGACGGCATCGTCCACGGCGCCTGCGCGACGGCGTTTTCGAACAGCACACCGCGCTCGGCGAGCTTGCGCAGGTTCGGCGTCGTGTCGCGGCCGTGCAGCGAAGGACCGTAGAGGCTCGTCGCGTCGGCGCGCAGCGTGTCGATGCCGATCACGACGACGTCGAGCGGCTGGCTCGCGCTCAGCGTCGGCGCACCGAGCGCGCCTTCGAGCACGCCGAAGTTGAGCCCGAGCGCGACAAGCACGCCTCCGCCGATCGCACCGACGCCC
>JABWBL010000509.1 GCA_013360535.1 Planctomycetaceae bacterium | reverse complement strand
GGCAGCAGGGTTTCGAGGCGCGCCAGCACGCCTTCGGCGCGGGCGAGCAGCTCAGCGAGTTCCTTGGTCATCGGGGTTTCCGCAATCGTCCCGGTCGCGCGCGTGCGCGGACGACTGGCGCAGGGCGAGCCCTACGACCAGCAGCAGCGCGAGCGCGACACCGAGTTCGAGAAAGATCAGCCACACCTTCCGTCTCCGGCAGCCTGTGGGGGCCCGGTATACTGGCGGCAAAGACAGCCGAGTTCAACCAATGCCCCGCAAGATGCTCTGCCGCACCCGCAACGCCCTCTTCCCTTCCCTCTCCGCCCTGCTGGTGGCCGCTTGCGCCGCCCTGCCCGGCACGCCCGAACCCTCCGGAGAGCGCCCCTGCGTACCCTGTCCGAGCTGCGCGCCCTGCCCCGTGATGCGCTCGGAACCCGCCGTCGACGCGAGGCCGAAGTCGACCAGCATCACGCGCCCGGTCGGCGTCACGAGCACGTTCGACGGCTTCACGTCGCGGTGCAGCACCCCGCGCTGGTGCGCGTGCTCGAGCGCCTGCGCGACCTCGCGCACGATCCACGCGCACACATCCGGCCACGCACCGACGAGCGGCAGGCCTTCGGGCGCGCGCTCGGGCACGTCGAAACCGCGCTCGCGGCACAACTCCACGATCGCCTCGCGCAAGTCGCCGCCTTCGAGCCGCGCCGGTTCCCGCCCCTTGAGCCGCGCGACCACTTCGTCGAGCGACACGCCCTCGACGAGTTCCATCGCGTAGTACGGCAGGCCATCCTGCTCGCCGACCGAGAACACCGGCACGATGCCCGGGTGCGCGAGCCGCGCCACGGCCTCGACCTCGCGCCGAAAGCGCTCCTTCGCGCGCGGAAAGTAGAGCTGCTCAGGCCGGATGAGCTTGAGCGCGACCTCTCGGCCGAGCGACGTCTGCTGCGCGCGGAACACGACGCCCATGCCGCCTCCGCCGAGGCGCTCGAGCAGCTGGAACTCGCCCAGACGCTCCGGGAACGGATCGCCCGCCGCCGTCGTCGCCAGCAGCCCCGCCGCCTCCAGCGACCGGATGCGGCTGCGCACCTCGTCGCGCGCCGCCTCGGGGTGCCGCTCCTCGAACTCCGCGATGCCGGACACGATCCCCTGCTCGCGCTCCTCGAGGTACAGGAACACGAGTTCCTCGAGCGGATCTCCGCCCGACGTTCCCAGCGAGTGCGGCTCGGCCATGCCCCGATCTTACGGGCGCTCCCCCACGCCGCGGCGGGCACGCGTAGACTCTTCGCCCTTGCCACGATGCAGCACGACCTCTTCCCCACCAACCAATCCCGCTGGGATCGGGCTTTGCAGGCGCTCGAGGAGCTCGATGTCGAGGGGGCCCGGCGGAGCCTCGGAGCGGGTGACGAGCCACGCGAGGACCGGCCAGAGCTGCAGGCGATGCACGCCGCACTGGAATTCCTCGCACGAGCAGGTCTCGGGCCCCAATCCGGCGCTCAGGTGCTTTCGAGCGCTCTCTGGAGCCTCCCTGCGCGCTCACGTTCGGGCGAGCTGAGCCACGCGGCGACCTCGAAGGCACTGGAGGCGCTCGCGCGGCGCATCACCTCGCTCGCGAGCCGCCAGCCGCCCGGCTCGCGATTGTTCGAACCGGCGTTGCTCGCGCGCGCTCACCTGCTGCTGCAGCAGGAGCGCAAGGCGGCCGAAACGCTCCGCACTTGCGCGACCGTGAAGGACACTTCGGCGCCGGAGCAATTCGTCTGGGCCGACCTGTGGTCTTGGCAGGGCCACGAGGACGCGCGCGTGGCCTATGGCCGAGGCCTGACGCTCGATCCGAGCGCGTTCGAACCGCTTTGGACTCGCGCCGAGCGCTTGCGCGCCCTGCATGAGGAGCTCGCACGCGAACGGGGTGACGATGAAGCCCGCGAGCGCCTTCTCGCCGAGGCCTGGTGGCGCGGGATCGTCGACCTTCCCGCCCAAGACGACGAATGGGCCGAGCGTTGCCGCCGCGCGCTCGCACCCGCCTCAGATTCGACGCTGACACCCGCGCGTCGCTTCTCGCTGCTGCTCGCCGCCGACGTCGCGGGCCGCTCGATCTCCATCGAGGCTCGCGAGGAGCTGCACGCTCTGGATCCCGAGCTCTTCCGGCGCGTGATCGAGCGTCTCAAGCGCCGCTCGTCGACCAAGCCTTGAGCCACACGGTCCCTCAGGGCTGCGACAGGTCGATCTCGATCGAGCGGCCGCCGGTGCGTTCGGAGAGCTCGCGCCAGCGCTTCACGGTGCCGGGCGGCGAATCGACGAGGATCGAGTCGATCACGATCGGGCGCGTGCGAGCGCGCTCGAGGAGCAGGGCGACGATCAGGTCCATCTCACTGTGCAGGCCGCCCGTGGGCACGCCGTCGGTGAGCACGACGATCGTGTCGATCGCCGGATCGACCATCGCGATGCGCGCGGCGTCGTAGAAGTTGCCGCGCCCCTTCTCGCGGCACTTCGAGAACCACTCGAGCGCCTTCTCGACCTCGCCACGCTTCGCTGCGCGCGCTTCCGGCGCGTACGGGATCGGCACGTTGGTGAACGGGATCAGGTTGAACTCGGTCGTCTCAGGCAGGGCCTCGAGCGCGAGCCGCAGCTTGGCGTCGACGATGTCCTTCGGCACGCGACCGTCCGCCATCGGCGTCCACATCGACCCGGAGAAATCGAACAGGAACGCCACGTGGTCCGAGAGGATCGAGAGCCCTGCGAAGCCGCTCGCGCGAGTCGCACCTTGGGCCTCGGCCCTTGCCGCGGCCTCCGGCGACATGCCGCGCTTGAGCACGCGTCCTTCGGGCAGTTCTTCGGCCCAGAGCTTCCACGGCCGCGGGTCGAGCCGGTGCTTGAGCCCCGAGGTGCGCTGCAGCAGGTCGACCGCGCGCCAGCGCACCCGCAGGCGCGGCTCGCTGGCGAGCCGACCAACGATGGCGAGCATCGACGCGCGCGTGCCGATCGCGTCGAGGCACTCGATGCCCCGCATGCGCACGCGTGCATCCGCGTCGCCCGAGAGCCGCAGCGCCTCGCCGAGCGCATCCGGCGGTTTCAACCGCCCCAGCAC
>JABWBL010000508.1 GCA_013360535.1 Planctomycetaceae bacterium | reverse complement strand
CGCAGCACGAGCTCGCGCTGCGCCGCGAGGATCTCCTCGTCGGGCAGCGTGACGACGGCGTCGACCGCGAGGCCGCAGATCTCGGTGTTGAGGCAGCCCGCGCCCGGCGGACAGAGGCCCTGCACCTGCGTCGTGATGCGCTCAAGCGTGACCGCGCGGCCCTGCTCGAGCGAGAGCTTCATCGACGGCGCGCCTTCGGGTTCGACACCGACGACGAGCACGCGGCGGCCGAGCGTCTGGCGAATGGCGAGCGCGGAGCCCGCGAGCAAGCCGCCGCCGCCGCAGGGCACGACGAGCACCTCGAGCTCCGGCCACTCGTCCGCGATCTCCAGACCGACCGTTCCGGCTCCCTGCAGCGTGCGTTCGGCGTCGTAGGGATGCACGAGCGTCGCCCCCGCGGCCACACGCTCGGCGCACAGGCGCTCGGCTGCGGCGCGCGTCTCGCCGAGCAGGACCTCGGCCCCGAACTCGCGGCAAGCCGCGATCTTGTTGGGGTACGCGTTGGCCGGCATCACGATCGTCGCCCGCACACCGGCGCGCTGGGCGGCCCACGCGAGGGCCTTGCCGTGGTTGCCGGAGCTGACGGTCACGACGCCGGCGGCGCGCTCGCGCTCGGAGAGCAGCGCGATCTGGTTGGAGGCGCCGCGCGCCTTGAAAGCGCCGGTTTCCTGCAGGCATTCGAGCTTGAGGCGCAGCTCGACACGCGCGTCGGGAAGGTCGAAGGGCGCGAGCGGAGTGCGCCGGACGAGGCCCTCGAGGCGGCGGGCGGCGTCGCGGATCGGGATCCGCCGGAGCAGGTCGTCGTTCACGGGCGAAGATGATACGCGGCGCCCCGTCCGGCGCGCTCGCTCCGCCTCGCGAAGGAAACGGCACGTCGCTCCCCCGCGATCGGGCGCTCGGTCCTATACTGCCGGCCTTCCTTCCCAAGGAGCCCAAGAGCACCACGATGGCCTGGACCCACGTCGACAGCGAGAGCCTCTACAACGTCAGCAACTGGGGGCGCGGCTACTTCCGCGTCAACGCCGCCGGCAACGTGGAGGTCCGCCCGGAGGGCCCCGACCGCCCGGAGCGCCCCGGCATCGACCTGCACGAGCTGATCGGCCAGATCAAGCGCCGCGGCATCGCGACGCCGGTGCTCCTGCGCTTCGACGGCATCCTGCGCAGCCGCGTGCGCGAGCTCAACCAGGCCTTCAACGCCGCCCGCGCCGAGTTCAACTACCAGGGCCCGTACCGCGGCGTCTTCCCGATCAAGGTCAACCAGCAGCGCCACGTCGTCGAGGGCATCCTCGACGAGGGCAAGAAGCACGGCACCGGCCTCGAGGTCGGCAGCAAGCCCGAGCTGCTCGCGGCGATCGCGCTGCAGGCCGACGGCGGCAGCCTCGTGATCTGCAACGGCTACAAGGACGAGGACTACGTCGAGACGGCGTTGCTCTCGAGCAAGCTCGGCATCATCCCGATCATCGTGATCGAGAAGTTCAGCGAGCTCGCCACGATCCTGCGCGCCTCCGACAAGCTCGGCATCAAGCCGGTGATCGGCGTGCGCTCGAAGCTCGGCGGCAAGGGCTCGGGCCGCTGGAGCGACTCCGGCGGTGACCGCTCGAAGTTTGGCCTGACCACGCGCCAGATCGTCGACGTCGTCGAGACGCTCGATCGCTCGGGCCGGCTCGAGTGCCTCGAGCTGCTGCACTTCCACATCGGCAGCCAGGTGACCGACATCCGCGCGATCAAGAACGCGCTGCGCGAGGCGACGCGCACGCTGGTCGAGCTGTGGGAGATGGGCGCGCGCATCAAGTTCCTCGACGTCGGCGGCGGTCTCGGCGTCGACTACGACGGCTCGAGCACCAACTTCGAGTCGTCGATGAACTACTCGCTCGCCGAGTACGCGCGCGACGTCGTGTACCACCTGTCGGTGGCCTGCGAGGAGGCCGCCATCCCGCAACCGGCGATCGTGACCGAATCGGGCCGCGCGCTGACCGCGCACCACGCCGTGCTCGTGGCCGAGGTGCTCGGCGTGACCGACTTCGCGACCTCGGGCAATCCGGAGATCGCCAACGAGGACGAGCACGAGCTGATCCAGAACGCCTTCAGCGTGTCGGAGACGGTGACGGCGAAGAACTACCAGGAGGCCTACCACGACGCGCAGCAGCTGCGCGAGGAGGCCATGGTGCTCTTCAACGTCGGCCAGATGAACCTGAAGGAGCGCGCGCGCGTCGAGGAGTTCTTCTGGCGCACGTGCACGAAGATCCTGCGCCTCGTGCGCACGCTGCCCTACGTGCCCGACGACCTTGCCAACCTCGAGCGCGACCTCGCGGACACCTACTTCCTCAACTTCTCGGTGTTCCAGTCGCTGCCCGACTCGTGGGCGATCAACCAGCTCTTCCCCGTGCTGCCGCTGCACCGCCTGTCGGAGCAGCCGACGCGCCGCGCGATCCTCGCCGACATCACCTGCGACTCCGACGGCAAGATCGACCGTTTCTGCGACCTCAAGGACGTCAAGCGCACGCTCGAGCTGCACCCGCTGCGCCCCAACGAGCCCTACTACATGGGCTTCTTCCTCGTCGGCGCCTACCAGGAGATCCTCGGCGACATGCACAACCTGTTCGGTGACCCGAACATCGTGCACGTCGACCTCGACGAGGCGGGCCGCCCGCGCATCACGCACGTCGTGCGCGGTGACCGCACGCAGGAAGTGCTCGCCTACGTCGAGTACTTCGAGCAGGACCTCCTCGCGCGCCTGCGCCGCCACATCGAGCGCTCGCTCGAGGAAGGCCGCATGAGCTTCGAGGAGTCCGCGCTGCTCCAGCGCCGCTACGAGGCCGGTCTCGACGCATACACCTACCTCTCGCGCGAATCCGACTTCCCTGAGACTCCGGCCCCCGCCCCGGCGACCCCGGCCGCGCAGCCCGAGCCCCAGGCGAGCTGACGTCGTCCCGGACGGCGTTTGAACTCCGGCTCGCGGAGGAGCAATCTCTCCGCATGGCCCTCGAGACCCACCGGCGTGCGCTGAGGAGCGGGCTGCCGCGCATCGTCGCGGCGCTCGTGCTGCTCGGGCTCTCGATCGC
>JABWBL010000507.1 GCA_013360535.1 Planctomycetaceae bacterium | reverse complement strand
GAAAGGCAACTGGTTTCGCTCGACCAGCGCCTCGCCGCGCGCGCCGAGTTCCTCGCGGGCCGCACCACCCGCGAGCAGTGCGAGCTCGCCGACCTGCAGCGCTCCGCCGAGCTCCGCCGCGCCGACGCGAAGGCCCTCGTCCGCCTCCTGCGCGACGACCTCGCGCGCGCCGAACAACTCCACTCCGCCGGCGTCGCCCCCGCCCCCGACGAACTCCGCCTCGACCTCGACCAGGCCCGCTCCGATCTCGCGCTCGTCGTGCTCGAGCTCGACACGCTCGACGTCCATCGAGCCGAACGCGAGGCCTCCGACTCAGGGTCAGTGTGGGTGCTCGACTACAGCCAGAACATCCTCGACGAAGCGCCTCCGCCGCAGCCTGAACCCGCGCCCCGCCGAGACCGGTGACCGTCTCGGATCCGTCTCGGCGTCCGAGCGAACCTCTGTGATCGCTGCTGTCAGCCTCGATCCGCTCTACTTCGCCTGCGGACCCACCATTCGCAGGCGGTATCGCCGTGCGGGAAGGCCGGCACGGACGTCAACGTCGGCGAACCACTGCAAGTTCAAGCGCCAAGGATCGTTCGAGAGCGCGGCCGCCGACTGCGCCAGCCCGGCAATCTCTCGGCGATCGAGTTGGCTGATGTCCACGAGCTCGACCTGAATCGCGCGGCCGTCGTGACTCTTCGTGGTTCGCGCGAGCGACTCCCCCACCGCTCTCGCCACCTGCGCGTCCTCCAGCGCCGCCCGAGCTTCCGTCAGGTCCGAGAAGGCCCCTTCGAGCTGGAGCGCATGAGACTCGCGCTCCTGTTGCCAGCGCAGGCAGGTCGCTCCGAGCGCGCCCACCAACAATGCGATCACGGCCCATTGCAGCTTCACGAGCATGGTCTTTCGTCCACTCCTGTGGCGCAGGCACTCCGCGCGCCAGCGTTCGATGTCCCCCAGTTGCGCGAGCGCCCGCGCACGCGCCTCCTCGCGCGGCACACCCGCCGCGACGAACTCGTCGGTCGCTTCCGCGACGTGGAACTCGAGCTCCGCGTCGATTTCGCGCTCGGACGACTCGTCCTCGATCCACCACCCGCCCATAGGAGTCTGACCCGCGTCAGCGCTGATCGTCGGGCTTGTCGCCGGAAACGGGCTCGAGCGGCCGCTCGCCTGTCTGGAGTTCGATCACGGGGTCCGGCGTGAGCCCGATCGACAACCGAGCCCGCTGCTGTTCGCGCACGCGTTCCAGCCAGTGCTGCCTCGCCCCGTCCTGAATCGGGAGCGCGAGCGAGTCGAGGTACGTCCGCCTCACGGTGGGGTTCAGGCCTGCGGCCGCCAGGCGTCCGTGGAGGACGAGCGCGGTCTGCTCGGCAAGCCCCAGTTCACCTCGCACCGTCCGCTCGGCCGCGAGTTCCGCGCGCAGAGAGGCGATCTCGAGCACCTGCGCCTGATGAGCGCGACTCCAGCGCAAGCCGAGGAATCCAAGGGAAAGCACGAGCGCCGCGATCGCGGCCCATTGCAGCTTCACGAGCATGACCTTCCGTCCTTTCCTGGCGCGCAGGCATTCCGCGCGCCAGCGTTCGATGTCCCCCAGTTGCGCGAGCGCCCGCTCGCGCGCCTCCTCGCGCGGCACGCCCGCCGCGACGAGCTCGTCGGTCGCTTCCGCGACGTGGAACTCGAGCTCCGCGTCGACCTCGCGCTCGGCGTCGTCCCAGGCCTTCATCCGGCCACCTCGGGTGCGAGCACGCGCGCGACGGCGCCGCTGACACGTTCCCACTGTTCCGTGCGGCGCTTGAGCTCGGCGCGGCCGGCACGCGTGAGCGAATAGAAACGCGCCTTGCGGTTGGACTCGCTCAGGCCCCACTCGGCCGCGATCCAGCCTTGGCGTTCGATGCGGTGCAGCGCCGGGTACAGCGAGCCTTCCTCGACGGCGAGCACCTCGCCCGAACGCCGCTGGATCTCGCGCGCGATCGCGAAACCGTGCTGCGAGCCCGCTTGCAGCGTGCGCAGCACGAGCAGGTCCAGCGTCCCCGGGAGCAGTTCGGTGTCGTTGCGCGTGTCGCCCTTGGCCATCGTTTCCCCTAGTCGTCCTAGGGGAAAGCCTAGCCCACTCCCCTAGGCTGTCAAGGGGAGCGCTCTCAGCCCTTGCGCTTCTTCGACTTCTTCGACTTCTTCCCGTGCCCGTGGTCGTCGTGACCACCGGCGACGCCGATGTCGCGCATCATCTTGCGCAGCTCGAGCGAGTGCATCTCCTCGGCCGCGATCTGCGTGCGCGCGAATTCCTCGAGGTACACGCTCGAATCCTCGACGGTCTCGAGCAGCTCCTTGTAGAGCTTGAGCGCGCGCGCCTCGTGGGCGGCGCTCTCCTCGAGGATGTCCTTGACCGCGTGGCGGTAGGTCTCGTCGATCGGCGCGATCTGCAGCGTCGGGTGGCCACCGAGCCCGGTGAGCAGCTCGCCCGCCTGCTGCGCGTGCAGGAGCGACTCCGACGCCTGCGCCTTCATGAACGCGACGATCGGGATGCGGTTGGGTCCGGTCACCATCAGCGAGTAGTGCGTGTAGCGCACCACGCCCGCGAGCTCGAACTCCATGATGCGCGAGAGGAGCTTGAGCGTCGCCTTGTTGTCGAGGTCTTTGAGCGGCATGGGCGCAAGGATAGTCCTCGCGCGCGCTCAGAGGTACCCCAGCTGCCGCAGCTCCTCGAGCTGCGCCTCGCTCAGGCCCTCGAGCGACACTCCCGCGCCTCCCAGCGCCCCCATCTGCGTCAGCCGGTGCGCGAGCCCGAGCGCGCGCGGATGGTCGGCGCGGTACAGGTTCTGCAGTTCGCCCGGATCCTTCGACAGGTCGTACAGCTCGTGCTGGGCCGTCGCGGGCCGATGGATGTACTTCCAGTCGCCCGCGCGCAGCGTGAACATCTGCGGATCACGCTTCAGCCGGTCCTCGGCCGCGTGGTGCACCTCGGCGTAGACCTCGCGCTCCTCGCTCGCGCGCGTGCCCGTGACGAACGGCGCGAGCGAACGGCCGTCGAGCGCGGCTTTCGGCGCCGGCAGGTCGAGCAGCTCCGCGAGCGTCGGCAGCACGTCGACG
>JABWBL010000506.1 GCA_013360535.1 Planctomycetaceae bacterium | reverse complement strand
GGAGCGGCTCGCGCGCGACGGCTTCGAGGCGCTGCGCATGACCGATGAGGAGCGGGCCGTGATCGCGCAGGTGCTCAAGGACAACGGCCGCACGCGCCTGCCGCTCGAGGCCTTTCCCGAGCGCGTGCGCGAGCTCGACGGCGCGACGGCGGCGATCCGCGGCTGGATGATCCCCGGCCGCATGGAGAAGCGCGACGTGCGCGACTTCATGCTCGTGCGCGACAACCAGGCCTGCTGCTTCGGGGCGATGCCGACCTTCGACGAGTGGATCCACGTCGAGATGGAGCCCGACGCGCACGCGGAGTACCTGCGCTACGTCGAGATGGAGGTCACGGGCACGCTGCAGGTCGGTGGCCTGCCAGTGGCCGAAGGGGTGCAGCCGCCGGCGCTGCGCCTGCGCGCGACCCGCTGCCGTGCGGTCAGGGAGCCGCGCGTGCGATGACGAGCGCGCCGCGCCGCGTTGCGAACCCGCCCAACCCGTGGGAGTCGCGTGCGATCGAATGGCTCGACGAACCGCCGCCGGTCGCCGTCGAGGTCCACGAGGAGGAGTGCAAGAGCGCGCTCTCCGAGAACGACAGCCCAGACCTGCCGTTCCGCTACAGCTTCAATCCGTACCGCGGCTGCCAGCACGCTTGCGCCTACTGCTACGCGCGGCCGTCGCACCAATACCTCGGCTGGGGTGCGGGCACGGACTTCGACACTCGGCTCGTGGTCAAGCGCAATGCGCCCGAGGTGCTCGCGCGCGAGCTGAGCTCGCGCAAGTGGTCGAAAGGCCGCGAAATGATCGCGTTTTCGGGGGTGACCGACTGCTACCAGCCGCTGGAAGCGAGCTACGAGCTGACGCGGCGCGCGCTGGAGACTTGCGACTCGTTCCGCCATCCGGTAGGGATCATCACGAAGGGTTCGCTGGTGCGGCGCGACACGGAATTGCTCGCGCGGCTGGCCCGCCGCGGCGGCGCGCACGTCGCCATGTCGATCGCGTTCGCCGACGAGCGCGACTCGCGCGCGCTGGAGCCGTGGGTGCCCTCCCCCGCCACTCGTCTCGAGACGCTGCGGCGCCTCGCGGAAGCCGGCGTGCCCGTCGGGGTCGCGCTCGCGCCGGTGATCCCGGGGCTCAACGATTCCGCGGTGCCGGAGATTCTCGAGCGCGCGAAGGCCGCAGGCGCCACGCAGGCCTTTCTCGTGCTGTTGCGCCTCCCGAAGGAAGTGGCGTCGGTGTTCGAGGAGCGCCTGCGCGCCACGTTTCCGCTGCGCGCGGAAAAGGTGCTCAACGCATTGCGAGAGATGCGCGGCGGGCGCCTCAACAACGCCGCTTTCGGCGAGCGCATGCGCGGCGAGGGCGCGCGCTACGACACGATCCGCCAGCTGTTCGCGCTGCACTGCCGCAAGCTGGGCCTCTCGACCGAACGGCTGAGCGGCGTCCACGAAGGCGCGGCGAAGCCGGAGCCCGCGCCGCGGCAGCGCGAGCTCTTCTGACGCGCTACTTCTTGCGCCAGACGACACCCTTCGGCGTGTCCTCGAGCACGATGCCCTTGGCGAGCAGCTCGTCGCGAATCCGGTCGGATTCCTTGAAGTCCTTGGCCTTGCGCGCGGCCTGACGCTTCTCGATCAGCGCCTCGATGTCGGCGGCGAGCAGCTCTTCCTCGACCGAAATGCAGCCGAGCACGCCGTTGGCCGCCGTGACGAACTCGAGCGCCTTCGCGGCGGCGTCGCGCCCGAGCTTGCCCTCGAGCACGAGCGCACGCAGCGCCGACAGGCCCGGCAGCGCGCGGCTGACGTTCAGGTCGTCGTCCATGCCCTCTTCGAAAGTGACGCGCGCCGCCGCGACGAGGTCCAGTCCCCGCGCCGCATCCCCCTCGGCGTCCTTCGCGGCGCGGCGCAAGCGCACGACGAGGTCGTCGAGGTTCTCGAGCGAGCTCGCGGCGTCCTTCATCGCGTCCCATGTGAAGTTGAGCGGAGCGCGATAGTGCCCACGGATCAGCGCAAAACGTAGCTGGCGCGGCTGGTAGCCCTTGGCCGCGACGTCGTCGAGCGTGTACACGTTGCCGAGGCTCTTCGACATCTTCCCGCCGTCGACCTGCAGGAACTTCGAGTGCATCCAGAAGGTCGCGAAGGGCTGGCCGGTGAAGCTCTCGGTCTGCGCGATCTCGCACTCGTGGTGCGGGAAGATGTTGTCCTCGCCGCCGGTGTGGATGTCGAGCCGGTCGCCGAGGTGCTTGCGCGCCATCGCCGAGCACTCGATGTGCCAACCGGGGAAGCCGTGCGGGCCGAAGCGCGTCGCCCACTTCATGATGTGCGCGGGATCCGACTTCCACAGCGCGAAGTCCTCGGGGTTGCGCTTGTCCTCGCGCACCGCGATGCGGGCGCCCGCGTCGAGCTCCTCGACCTTGTTGCCCGAGAGCTTGCCGTAGCTCGGGAACGACTTGACGTCGAAGTAGACGTTGCCGCCGGTCTCGTAGGCGTGCCCCTTCGCGAGCAGCCCCTCGATGATCTCGACCATCTCGGGGATGTGGTCACTCGCCTTGGGATAGACCCTCGCGGGACGGACGCCAAGCGCCTTCAGGTCGGCGAAGAACTGCGCCGCGACCTTGCGGGAGATCTCCCACGGGTCGAGCTTCTCCTTCTTGGCCTGCTTCTCGAGCTTGTCCTCGCCTTCATCGCCGTCGTCGGTGAGGTGGCCGACGTCGGTGATGTTCATCACCTGCTCGACGCGATAGCCGCGGTACTCGAGCCAGCGGCGCAGCGTGTCCGCGAACAGGAACGCGCGGTAATTGCCGACGTGCGGGCGGTTGTAGACCGTCGGTCCGCAGTTGTACATGCGCGCCACGCCCGGCTCGAGCGTGCGAAACGGTTCCAGCTTGCGGGTGAGGCTGTTGAAGACCTGGAAGCTCATGTTGGGGCGCGCAGTCTAGCGTCGTGCGCGAGCGCGATCAGCGTCCCCCGCCGTGCTATTCTCCGCGCGCCAGCATGCTGCAGATGCTCTCCACGGCCGACGGCCTCGACATCGCGCTCGGGGCCCCGATCGGCGCCGGCGCCGTGGGCCGCGTCGTGCACGGTACGCTGCGCACGCCGTGGCGCGAG
>JABWBL010000018.1 GCA_013360535.1 Planctomycetaceae bacterium | reverse complement strand
GGCTCGCGAAGCGCGGTCCCGCGTAGTGCTCACCCGCGCCGTGCGCGCTCCACTTGTCGGTCGGCGCGCTCACGGCACGATCACGGTGCGCGACTCGCGCACGTCGAGCTCGGAAATCCCGAGCGTTCCCGCGCGCGTCCCCAGTCGCCAGCGCACGTTCCTCGCCTCGCCCTCGCCGTTGGGTTCGTTGGTCGAGTAGGGGACGAGCGTGCGCGCGAAGCCGTCGGCGCCGACCTGCACACGTGAGCGCCACGGCAGCCGGTAGGAGCTCGCCGCGAACAGCACATCGAGCTCGAGATCGAAGAATTCGCCAGGATTTCCGCGGATTTCGACGCGTGCGGCCGGGACGAACTCCCACACGAAGGCCGCCGGCAGCGGCAGGCCCGTGATCGGATCGGGGAAGCGTGCGTCGCGTTGCGGGCTCACGTGGACGAGGCGCAGGAACGGGAGCGGACCGGGCTGGGACCCGAGCGGGACGCCGGCCGGCGACACGGCCGTGCCTTGGAACAGAAGCCGCGCGCCGAGCGTGCCGAACCAGCGCTCGGTCGCGCGCAGCGCGCCTTGTGGACCGGGCGCGAGGAACGAGTCGCGCTGTTCCGGCGCGGCGATGCGGCACATCGACGGCACGAGGTTCATCAGGGCCGAGGGCGCGAGGATGTAGCGCACGCGACGGCGCTCGAGGAGCTCGCGCGCGACCGTCGGCGACTCGGCGAGAAAGAAGCGCGCGGGATCGCGGTAGCTGTCCAGGCCGATGTAGCTGCCGAAGTTGGTCGCGATGCTCGGGGCATCGGCCACGAACTCGATCCCGTGGCCGCGGTCCCAATGCGCGAGCACGCTCCACGCGTCGTCGCCGCGCGACTGCGTGCGGATCCACTCCAGCGCCTTGCGCTCACCGAGCACGACGTCCTGGGGACTGCCGACGACCGGCTCGCGGCCGCTGGACATCCGCCGCCACGTCGAACGCACGCTGGGAAGCTGTCCGAGCAGTGCGAGGGCCAGCGTGAGCACGGGAGCCAGTCGTCGCAGCGCGGGCGACGGGACACGCTCGACGAGCTTGCCCACGGCCCAGCCGAGCGCGACAGCCATCGGCACCGCGAGCGCATCCGCGAAGCGGCGTTGCTGCAACGCCTGCGGCAGCAGTGCCGCCGTCGCGATGACCCACGGCGTGAGTTCATGTTCTGCGTGCCGGAACGCGCGCCACGCCATCCACGCGAGCGCCAGCGGCAGCACGAGCACCGAGTAGCCCAACGCGAGGAACAGCACGCCGTTTTCCGCGCGCGCTCCGACCAGCGGGTAGGACTCCTGCACGGTGTCCATGAAGGAATCGGCGCGCGAGACCCACTCGAATCCTTCGGCGATTCCGCGCGCCGGCGCGAGCTCCAGCGCCCAGCAGGTGCCCGCGAGGAACAGCAGGACGAGCGCGACCAGCGCGGGGTAGCGGCGTGCGAGCCGCGTGCCCGTCGCGAGCGGAGCCATCTCGCGATTCGCTCCGAGGAGCGGCACGAACACGAGCGCACCGAGCGCGAGCAGCGTGACGTGGAACCACGACAGGTTGACGACCATCCACGGGAACTGCAGGCGCCACGGGCTCGAGAGCACCGCCGGCAGCAGCACGAGGAGCGCCGTGACATGCAGCGTGAACCCGAGCGTCGCGAGCGCCGGCAGGGGTTCCTTCGAGCGACGCCAGAGCATCCAGCCCAAGGCCAGTTGCAGCTCGAGCACGTACAGCAAGGACGCGACCCACGAGCCCACGAGCAGGCCGACGAGCAGCCCGAGAAGCACACCCCAGCCGAGCGCCGAGCGGTGGGACCGGAGCGCGTCGCGCCGCAGCGCGAAGGTCAGCGCGAGCAGCGCGAGCGCCGCGAGCAGCGCGACCCAGGCGTGGTGATCGCCCGTGCCGACGACGCTGTAGTTGATCGTGCCGCGACACAGCGCCACCGTGGCGCCGGCGACCAGCGCTCCACTCGCTCCGGCGAGCTTCCACGCAGCGAAAGCCGCGACGAGCGCCGCGAGAACGCCGAAGAGCCGCGGCGCGCTCGCTGTCGCTCGCTCGATCCAGCTCCAGCGCTGCGCCGCATCCTCGGGTGCAAAGGGCGCGAGTGCCTTCGCGAGCACGGCGTCGTAGTACGGTGGCCACGGAATCGGCGCGCCGCCGGGAAAGTCCATGCGCGGGTCGGTGTCCGCGACCTCGCCCTCGGCCAGCGCCCGCTCGACCCGCCGCGCGTGGTACAGGCCGTCGGGATCGCGCGAGAACCACTCGGTTCCTTCGCGCGTGTACGGGTGCTTCAAGCCTTCGACGGAGCGCGGGAACCACGCGAGCAGCGCGACGAGCGCGAGGATCGCGACCAGCGCGAGGGAGCGAAGGCGGCTCGTCATCTTGGGGCGGGCATCCTATCGAGCCTGTCGGTGCTCTCCCACGCGACGTTCACGGAACGCGCACGGTCGCGCCGGCGAGCACGTCGTCCTCGCGCACCACGAACTCGACGCTGCGTGTCCCGACGAAGCCACGCGCGGGCCCGGCGGCGAGCGTGTCTCCGTTGGCGCCGTCGGTCGAGTAGGGGACGCGCAGGCGCGCGAAGCCGTCCGCCTCGACCGTCGCGCTGCCGAGCCAAGTCCAGCGTTCTCCGTTGCACGAGAGCTCGATGCTCACTTGGGCGCGTGCGCCGGGCTCGCCCGCGAGCTCGACCCGTGCGCCCGGCACTCGCTCCCAGATCCAGCCGACGCGCACCGGGTCGCTCGTGTGCGGGATCGGCGGCGGAGCGGAGAGGAACTCCGGCGAGGCGTGCACGAGCCGCAGGAAATCGAGCGAATTGCCGGTCAGGCCACGCGCGGAGAGGCTCGCGGTGCGTCCGTGCACGAGCAGGCGCCCGGCGAGCGTGTCGAAGAACCTCTGCGACGGGAACACGACGCCTTCACGCGGAATCAGCAGGTACGAACGGCGATCGTCCGGCGCGAGCAGGCGCAACATGACTTCGAGATCCTTCGTGAAGTCGCCGCAGATCAACACGTGGCGTGCGCCGCGCGCTTCGAGCAACGCTTCGGCCTGCGTTGCATCGCTCTCGAGGAAGAAGCGCCACGGATCGAGGTAGCTGTCGCGTCCGAGGTAGCTGCCGAAGTTGGTCGCGATCGAGGGCCGCTGACCGATCCACTCGATCGCGTGCCCGTGGTCCCAACTTGCGAGCACAGCCTCGTCGCGGCCCTGCAATTTGCCCAATCGCCCGTACAGAGCGTGCAGCGGCCGCGCGGCGTCGCCCTTGGTCTCGAACCACGGCCGATCCCGGCGCGTGAGGGCGAGCGAGAGCGTCGGATAGCCACTGGCGAAGGCGAGCACGAGCCCAAGGGCGCTCGCGAGTCCCGTCGTCGGCTTCACGACGCGCCAAACGACGCTCGTGAGGCCGAGACCGAGAACGAGCGCGAGCGGTACGCCGAACGCGTCGGCGAAGCGCCGCTGCATCAGCGCCTGCGCGAGCAACGCGCCGAACAGCAGGCACGGGAGCAGCAGCTCGAGCCTTTGCTCGCGCCACGCGCGCCAGACCTCGCCGGCGAACAGGAGCGGCGCGACGCACACGCCGAAGCCGAGCAGGCCCACGAGCGAACGAAGGCCGCCGAGCGGGCCCCACAGCAGCGGCTGGGACTCGGCGATGAACGCCATGAACTCGTTGGCGCGCCCGGCCCACGCAAAACCCTCGCGAACACCGCGCGCCAGCGCGAAGTCGCCGAAGGCGATCGCCACGAGCAGCAGCGTGAGAGCCATGCTCACGCGCCACGGCCAGCGGCGGCGGAGTGGATCGGAGCTGGTCGCGACGAGCGGCACGAACACGAGCGCGCCGACCAGCGGATGCACGAGGTGCAGCCAGCTCAAGTTGACGAGCATCCAAGGCTCGACCTCACGCCACGGACTCGACAGCACGGCCGGCGTGATGCCGGCGGCCCACACGAGGTGGAAGCCCAATCCCAGCGCAGGCAGGCCCGGAAGCGCGCGGCGTGCGTGGACGAAGAGCGCGAGCCCGAGCGCGAGCTCGAGCAGCACGACGTACACGAGTCCACCGACCCAGGAGCCGACGAGCAACGCGGAGAGCGCGCCGAGCAGCGTTCCGCGCCACGCCGACTTGCCGCGCTGGAGCAGCTCATCCTCGCGCAACGCGCTCGTCGCGACGAACACGAGCGCCGCGAGCAACATCACGACCCACGCGTGGTGGTCGCCGTTGCCGATGGCGCTGTACTGCAGCGAGGCGCCGAGCAGCGCGTACGTGCCGCCCGCGAGAGCCGCTGCACCCAGCCGTTCTCCGTCGCTCCTTCCCTTCGCGAGCCGCCATGCCGAGAGCGCGAGCAGCACGCTCGTCACCATCGCGAGGACCCACGGCACGCTCGCGACCGTCCGCTCGATCGCCTCGCGCCTGCGGGCCTCGAAGATCTGCGCGGCCCAGGAGCCGTCGTCGTGGCGCGGCGTGTCCGGCAACATGGGCGCCGTCACGAACGTGAGCAACCACGTGTAGTAAGGCGGCCACGGAATCGCGGCACCGTGCGGCGCGTTCATGCGCGGATCGGTCTCGGCGGGCGGCAGGCCTTCGTCGAGCGCACGCTCCACGCGCCGCATGTGGTAGAGCGAATCCGGGTCGAGCGTGAACCAACTCGCGCTCTCGTTGCCCGGCTCGCGCGCGTGCCGCAGGTCGCACGTCTCGCGCACCACGCCCGCGAGCAGCGCGATGCACAGGCACAGGGCGAGCAGAGCCCGTCTCGTCGCGCGTTCCATGCGGCGCGCCATGCTACGCACTCGGGCTCCCGCGCTGAACGGCGCGCTCGCCAGCGCTACAATCCGCCGCCCCTCGAACCCTCGAACGAGATCGCCCATGCGCACCCTTGCCCTGCTCGGCCTGACCCTGCTCCTGCCCTCGTGCCTGATCTACGCCGAGGTCGACGGCAAGTCGGAGGCTCCCATGACCCAGCGCCAGTCCACGCTGTCTTCGTCCTCGTCGTCGCCCGCCAACGCCGGGGTTGCCGCGAAAGCCGATGTGCTGCCCTACAAGGCGACGGAGACGACGCTCGCCAACGGGCTCAAGGTGATCATCGTGCCGACGGGCATGCCCAACCTCGTCAGCCTGCAGATTCCTGTGCAGACCGGCTCGCGCAACGAGGTCGAGCCCGGCAAGACCGGCTTCGCGCACTTCTTCGAGCACATGATGTTCCGCGGGACGGACAAGTTCCCGCCCGAGAAGTACGAGAGCGTGATCACGCGCGCCGGCGCGCGCCAGAACGCGTACACGACCGACGACTACACGAACTACCACATCACGTTCGCCAAGGAGGACCTCGACCGGATCCTCGAGATCGAGGGCGACCGCTTCCAGCACCTCAAGTACAGCGAGGAGCAGTTCAAGACCGAGGCGCGCGCGGTGCTCGGCGAGTACAACAAGAACTTCGCCAATCCGGCGGTGAAGCTCGACGAGGTGCTGTGCGACGCGGCCTACACGACGCACACGTACAAGCACACGACGATGGGCTTCCTCGCCGACATCCAGGCGATGCCCGAGCAGGGCGAATACGCCAAGGTCTTCTTTGACCGCTGGTACCGGCCCGAATACGCGGCCGTGATGCTCGTCGGCGACGTCGACCCGAAGACGGCGATCCCGCTCGTCGAGAAGCACTTCGGCTCGTGGAAGCCGGGTTCGTTCAAGGTCGATGTGCCGCAGGAACCGGCGCCGCAAGGTCCGAAGTACGCGCACTGCGCCTGGCCGTCGCCGACGGCGCCGCTCGTCACGGTCGCGTTCCACGGCCCGGCCTTCAGCGAGACGAACAACGAGCGCGTGGCGCTCGATCTGCTGTGCGAGCTCTACTTCGGCGGCACGTCGGAGCTCTACCGCAAGCTCGTGCTCGACGAGCAGAAGGTCGACGAGATCGGGTACTACGTCCCGGCGACGGTGGATTCGTCGCTGATGCAGATCTCGGCGCAGCTGCGCGATCCGGCCGACGCCGTGTACGTGCGCGACCAGATCCTTGGCGCCTGCGCCAAGGCGCGCGCGAGTGCCGTCGACCCGGCGCGCCTCGCCGACGCGAAGGCCAACAACCGTTACGGCACCTCGCGTGCGCTCGACAACACCGAAGCGATCGGCAGCACGCTCGCGCGGTACGTGCGCTTCCGCCGCGCGTTCGACACGTTCAACGTGATGTTCCGCCAGTACGACGCGGTCACGCCCGCCGAGGCGCAGGCCGCCGGCGCGAAGTACTTCACCGACGCGCGCCTCGTGGTCGCGACGCTGAGCCACACGGAGCTCGCCAAGGGCATCGAGAGCGCGCCCACGCTCGCTTCGCTCGCTCCGGCCGCGCCTGCGCCGACCAAGGCCAAGCAGATCGAGCTCGCCAACCCCAGCCGCCAGCTCACGTTCAAGTTGCAGTTCCTCGCGGGTTCGGCGGACGATCCCAAGGGCAAGGAAGGCCTCGCGGCGCTGACGGCGGCGATGATCGCGAACGGCGGCAGCGCCGAGCGCAAGATCGACGAGATCGAGGAGGCGCTGTTCCCGATCGCTGGCGGTTTTGGCGCGTTCGTCGACCGCGAGATGACGACGTTCAACGGCTCGATCCACGCCGACAACCTCGAGCGCTACTTCGACATGGTGCTGCCGCAGCTCGTCACGCCGGGCTGGCGCGAGGACGACTTCGCGCGCATCAAGCAGCAGGCGCGCAACTCGCTCGTGCAGGACCTGCGCACGAACAACGACGAGGAACTCGGCAAGGAGACGCTGCAGGCGAGCCTGTTCGAGGGCACGGGCTACGGCCATCCTGCGCAGGGTTCGGTCGCAGGCCTCGACTCGATCACGCTCGAGGACTGCAAGCGTTTCGCCGCGGAGCAGTTCACGCAGGCGCGGCTCGTCGTCGGCATCGCCGGTGACCTGCCGAAGGCCGGACGCGAACGCCTGCTGGTCGAGCTCGGCCGGCTGCCGCAGGGCGAGCAGGGCCTCGACACGCGTCCGGTCGCGCGCAAGCTCTCCGGGCTCACGGTCGACATCGTGCAAAAGTCGACGCGCGCCACGGCGATCTCGATCGGCCACGGCATCGACGTGTTCCGCGGGCACCCGGACTTCGCGGCGCTGTACCTCGCGCGCACGTGGCTCGGCGAGCACCGCTCGTCGATGAGCCACCTCTACCAGCGCATCCGCGAGGTGCGTGGCATGAACTACGGCGACTACTCGTACATCGAGGCCTTCCGCAACGGCGGATCGAGCTTCTTCCCCGCGCCGAACCAGGCGCGCCGCTCGCAGTTGTTCGAGATCTGGATCCGCCCGGTGGCGCCGGAGAACGCCCCGCACGCGATCCGCATCGCGCTGCACGAGCTCGACAAGCTCGTTGCGAACGGCCTCGTGCAGGAGGACTTCGAGCGCGTGCGCGAGTACCTCACGAAGAACGTGTTCGTCATGACCGCGAGCCAGCCGGCGCAGCTCGGCTACGCGCTCGACAGCTGGTTCTACAACACGCCGGAGTTCACCGAGTACATGCGCGGCGAGCTCGCGAAGCTCGACGTCGCGAAGGTCAACGACGCGATCCGCCGCCACCTGTCCGCGAAGGACCTGCACATCGTGTGCATCACCGCCGATGCGGAGGGCCTCGCGCAGAAGCTGCTCTCGGGCGAGCCGTCGACGATCCGCTACGACGCGGAAAAGCCGAAGGAGCTGCTCGACGAGGACAAGCTCATCGGCGCGCGCCCGCTCGGCCTCGACAGGTCGCGCGTGCGCATCGTGCCGGTCGACCAGGTGTTCGCGAAGTAGCGATGTTTCCGCTCGCGGCCATCGCGCTCGTCGCCGTCTCACCGGCGCCGGACCAGCTCGAGGAGCTCGTCCGGCGCAGCGCGGAAATCCCTCACTTTCAGGCCATTTTCGAGCTCTCGAGCACCACGTCCGCGGCCACTTCCGAGATCCGGATCGACTGTGGTGGCCCGACGCGCGTGCGCGTGGACCGCGGCGCCGAAGGCAAGCGCACCAGCATGTGGTCAGTCGACGGGACGCTCGCGATCGTCTCGAACGAAGGCGGGCGGCCGATGCACGGCCGTGTCGATGCCCACGAGCTGTACGCGGTCTTCGACGCGGTCGAGGCGCAGCTCGTGCGCGACTTTCCGGGTGCGAAGCCGCGCGGCGAGCTGCACTCGGCGGTCAGCATGCGCTGGCACTTCGACGAGAAGACCGCCAAGTCCAACTTCGCGGTCGAGACGACGATCACGACCGGTTCGCCGACGCCCATGGGCTGGCTGGACACGCTCGTGCAGAAGGAAGCGGCGCCCGTCGAGGAGGGCGAGCTGCTCAAGTTCTCCACCGACGGCCACTTCGACCTCAGCGTCTCGCGGCTCACCGGAATGCTGCAGGAATTCCGCGGCCGCAGCCCCAAGGGCGAGATGCGAGTCCTGCTGAAGTCGACCGAGTTCGCGAGCGCGCCGCCCGCGCAGCGCTTCGAGATCGAACCCGCGCCGCAAGGCGGCGAAGACGTCTCGAGCGAGCTGCGCCGCACGATCGCGCGGGTCGCCGAGCTGCAGCTGCGCCGGCGCATGTACGACACGCTCGCCGCCGCCAAGGGCCCGCTCGACGGCCCGGAGAGCGCCCACGGGCTCGCCACGCTCAAGGTCCGCAGCCTGTGCCGGCGTCTCCATGAGGTCACGCTCACGCCCGTCGTCGAGCAAGCGCGCGAGAGCATCGCCAAGGCTCGCGGTCTGGCCCTCGAGCACCTGAAGAAGTTGCGCAACGAGGGCGTGACGCCAGAGGAACTTTCCACGTGGAGCGCGCGTCAGTTGACGCTGTTCGAGGAACAGCTCGCGATCTTGGACAGCTCGATTCCGGCGCGCACCCAGCCGCCCCCCGGCGCCCAGGAGCTCCCCAACGCCCGGGAACTCTCTGCCATCGAGGCCACCGTGCTGCGCGAGCTGTGGCGCGACACCGGCGTCGAGCCATTGATGGCCGAATGCCGCCGCGCGTTCGACGAAGCCTCGCGCTGAGGGCAGGCGGGCGCGAATGCCCGAGCCGGCACGCCCGCTCGGTATCTCGGGATGCGGGTCGCGCGGTTGCGCGATCGACGAGGGCGCGAGTAGCCTTCTGGCAGCTTTCCCGCGCCAGATCCGATCAACGGAGTCGCCATGCTTGCCCTCGCACCGATCGTTCTCCTCGCCGTCGCATCCGCTCCGGACGAGCTCGACGAGGTCGTTCGGCGCAGCGCGGAGGTTCCGCACTTCAGCGCGACGTTTTCGCTCACGTTTTCCGACCGGGACGAGGTTTCGACCGTCGGCATCGAGGTCGGTGGCCCGACGCGCGTGCGAGTCGAGATCTTCGCTGACGACAAGCGCGCTACGGTATGGGCTGTCGACGGCGTCTTCGCGACCCAGATGGAAGGGTGCGAGGAGCCGGTTCACGTGCGCGTCGACTGCCGTGAGATCTACGCCTTGTTCGACGCCGTCGACGAGCAGTTCTGCCGCGAGTTCCCGGAGGCCAAGCCGCGCGGAGACCTGTGTTCGGTCGCCAGCATGAACTGGATGTACGACGAATCCGCCGACAAGGCGAACTACCAGTTCACCACCAGCATCGGGACCGGCGCAGGGTCGGCGATGGGGTGGCTGGACACGCTCGTCCAGAAGGGCGCGACGCCGGTCGTTGAGGGCGAGCTGCTCAGGTTCTCGACCGACGGCCACTTCGACATCAGTGTCTCGCGCGCAACAGGGATGCTGCAGGAGTTCCGCGGTCGAAGCCCCAAGGCCGAGATGCGCATGGTGCTGAAGAGCGTCGATTTCGTCGCGGCGCCGCCCGCGGAGCGTTTCGAAGTCCCAGCCACGCCCGCTGGATCCGAGGACGTCTCCGCGGAGTTTCGCAAGACAATGGCCCTCCTCCCCGAGCTCGAGTTCCGCAAGCGCATCTACAAGACGCTCGCGGCCGCCAGCGGACCGCTCGAAGGGCCCGAGAGCGACCGCGACCTTGTGACGCTCAAGGTGCGCAGCCTGTTGCGCCGCTTTCACGAGATCACTCTCGCGCCTGTCGTCGCGCAAGCGCACGAGAGAATTGCCGAGGCCCGCGGTCAGGCCCTTGAACGTCTGAAGGAGTGGCGCGACCGGGGCGCGACGCCCGAGGAGTTGTCGGCGTGGATTGAGCGCCAAGCGACGCTGATCGAGGAGCATCTCGCGGACTTCGACAAGTCGATCCCCGCACGCACCGCGCCGCCCTCGGGTACGCAGGAGCTGCCGAACGCCGAAGCACTCTCTGCCGTCGAGGCGGCCGTGCTGCACGACCTGTGGCGCGACAGCGTCGTCGAGCCTCTCATGGCCGAGTGCCGCCGCGCCTTCGAGGAAGCCGCTCGCTGACCGCGCGAAAATCCGAGCCAGCGCGAAATAGCGGAATACCGAGCCAGAGCAATTTTTTCGGCAAACTGCGGCCTGCGTCGACGGCAACGCCGTCGACGCAGGCCGCAGTTTGCCGAAAAAATTGCTCTGGCTCGGTATTCCGCTATTTCGCGCTGGCTCGGTATTTCGCGCGGGCGATCAGTGGTGCACGCCCGGCGCTTCGTGGCCGGTTTTTTCGACCCACTTGTCGTAGCTCGAGTGGAACACGAGCGGCTTGCGCGAGGTAGCTTCGCCGCCGCCGGAGAGGTCGAGCACCTTGGTCGCGAGGCCCTTCAGGAACGTGCGGTCGTGGCTGACGAACAGCATCGTGCCGTCGAAGTTCGCGAGCGTCTTGACCAGCATCTCCTTGGTGTCGAGGTCGAGGTGGTTGGTGGGTTCGTCGAGCACGAGGAAGTTCGGCGGGTCGAACAGCATCTGCGCCAGTACGAGGCGTGAGCGCTCGCCGCCCGAGAGCACCGAGATGCGCTTGTCGATCTCGTCGCCGGGGAAGTCGAAGGCGCCGAGCAGGCTGCGCTTGGAGGGCGTAGTGGCGAGCGGGAAAGTGCGGTCGATCTGCTCGTAGACGCTGATCGAGGGATCCAGGATCTCGAGCGAGGACTGCGCGAAATAGCCCATTTTCAGGCTGGCGCCGAGCTTGACGGTGCCGCTGTCGGGCTTGGTGACGCCCGCGACCATCTTGAGCAGCGTGGTCTTGCCCGCGCCGTTGACGCCCATGATGCACCAGCGCTCGCCGCGCTTGACCTCGAAGTCGAAGGCGTCGTAAATCACGCGCTCGCCGTAGCGCTTGGAGATCGCCTGCAGCGTGACGACGTCGTTGCCCGAGCGCGGCGGCGTGCGGAACTCGAACGGCACGAGCTCGCGGCGCCGCGGCGGCTCGAGCTTGTCGATCTTGTCGAGTTTCTTGATGCGCGACTGCACCTGCGCGGCCTTCGCCACGTGCCGCTCGAAGCGCTCGATGAAGCGCTCTTCCTTCTTGAGCATCGCCTGCTGGCGCGCGTACGCCGCTTCCGCCTCGCGCGCGCGCACGGCGCGCTCGCGATCGTAGAAGTCGTAATTGCCGCCGTATTCGACGAGCTCGCCCTCGTCGATCGCGACGAGCCGGTCGACGACGCGATTCATGAAGTCGCGGTCGTGGCAGGTCATCAGCACCGCCGCCTCGGAGGCGCGCAGGAAACCCTCGAGCCACAGGATCGACTCGATGTCGAGGTGGTTGGTCGGTTCGTCGAGCAGGAGCACGTCGGGCTTGCCGATCAGCACCTTGGCGATCGACACGCGCATGCGCCAGCCGCCCGAGAGCTCGCCGACGTCGCCCGCGACCTGCTCGTCGCGGAAACCCAGTCCCGCGAGCACTTCCTTCGCGCGCGCCTCGAGCTCGTAGCCGCCGAGCTGCTGGTACTCGCCCTGCACCTCGCCGAAACGCTCGAGAATCTGGTCCATCTCGTCGGCGCGCTCGGGATCGCTCATCGCCTTCTCGAGCTCCGCGAGCTCGTGGTGCAGGTCCCCGAGCCTTCCCGAGCCCGCGATCGCCTCGTCGATCACGCTGCGCCCGCTCATCTCGCCCGCGTCCTGGCGGAAATAGCCGATCGAGACGCGCTTGGGCACCTGCACGACGCCGTCGTCGGGCTTCTCCTCGCCGCTGATCAGGCGGAAGAGCGTCGACTTGCCGGAGCCATTGGGGCCGACGAGGCCGACCTTGTCGCCCGGGTTGAGCTGGAAGCTCGCTTCGACGAGCAGGAGACGGCGGCCGTAATGCTTCGAGACGTTGTCGAGGACGATCATGAAGCGGAAGAAGGTACGCGATCTTGGCTCAACGTGCGAGCCGGGCGTGCCGCAGGCGCAGCGCGTTGGAGATGACCGAAACGGAGCTGAAGGTCATCGCGAGGGCCGCGATCGTGGGGGAGAGCACGATCCCGAGCACCGGTTCGAGCGCTCCGGCCGCGACCGGGATGCACAGACCGTTGTAGACCAGCGCAAAACCGAGATTCTGGCGCACGTTGCGCAGCGTCGCGCGCGCGAGCGCCAGTGCCCGCTCCAGCGCCGCGAGGTCCCCGTTCATCAGCGTCACCGCCGCCGCCTGCTTCGCGACATGCTCCGCGCACCCGACACGCACTGCGGTCTGTATACTCGCGCGAGTCATGACGCGTCCAACCAGGCTCTCGCTCGACGACGTGCACGCACGCGTCGCGTCCATCGCAGGGTACGAAGTCGTCGAAGGCCCCGTGCTCGCGATCCGACGCACCTACGAGCACGCGACTTTCGCGCGCGGCATCGAGTTCGTCGCGGCCCTCGCGAAGGTCGCCGACGAGATGGACCATCACCCGGACATCGACATCCGCTACCGCAGGGTGACCGTCACGCTGTCCACGCACGACGCCGGCGGGATCACCGAGCTCGATCTCGCGCAGGCCGCACGCGCCAACGCGCTCGCCGGCTGACGCGGTTGTCGAAGCGCCTCGCCCGCGACACGCTGCACGCGTGGCCCGCTGGCAGCGCCATCACGACCCGGCGGAGATCGAGCACGTCGATCACCCGCTGCCGTCCACGCTGTCGCACCTCGACGGCACCCGCATCGTGCAGGTCTCCGATCTCCACGTCGGACCGTTCTTCCGTGCCGAGACCTGGGCGAAGCACATCGCGCGCATCAACGCCCTCGAGCCCGACGTCGTCGTCATCACCGGCGATGCGATGGACTGGGCGCGTCGCTACGAGAACGACTTCGTGGAGCCGCTCGGGACGCTCGCGCCTCGGGTCGCGACGCTCGCGATCCTCGGCAACCATGACTTCTACTTCGGGCCACGGCGTCTCGCGCGCGGCTACGAGCGGTCGAGGAACGTGGTGCTGCTGCGCGGCGGCCGCTTCGAGACGGATGCGCTTCCGGGCCTGTCTTTCTGGGGGATCGACGATCCGATGACGCCGCTCGCGCTCGCGTCGCCCTACCCTGCGCTCTGCGCTTGGGCCGCGCGCGAGCTGGATCCCGGTCGCTTCAACGTGCTCCTGTCGCACCGCCCCGATGCATTCCGGCACGCGCCGTCGCTGGGATTCGACCTCCAGCTCTCCGGGCACACCCACGGCGGGCAGATCGTCGTCACCGCGCCATGGGGCAGACGCGTGCACGTGGCATCGGTGCTCGGGCCGTGGGACCGCGGCCAGTTCCAGCACGAGAGCACGCAACGCGTGTCGCGCCTGTACGTCAGCCGCGGCCTCGGATTCGCCGGGGTGCCCTACCGCCTCGACTGCCCCACCGAGATCACGGTGCACGCGCTCCGGTCTGCGAGCGCAGCGATGGCTCGCTGATCGCGCTGCTGCGCGTCACCCCGTGCAGGGCACCTCGCCGAAGGTCACCGTCGCGGTGGCCTCGCCGATGCCCGCCAGGGTCACGTGCACCTCGAGCGTGAAGGGCCCCGGACGACAAAAGTCTCCACCGACGATCTCGAACATCGAGAGCGACTCTCCACAGTGCAGCACGAGCGGGCGCATCGACACCGGCTGCGGCTCGCCTGCGTCCGCCGTCAGCACGGTCGACATCGACACGCACGCGGGCACGTCCTCGCCGGCGACGCGCACGCGGAACGCGATCATCGGCGCACCCTGTCCGCCGACGACGAGCTCGATCGGCTCGCGATCGCGAAACGGCCGAAACGCCTCTGCGCCGGGTGGTCCGATCTCGACCGTCGCCGGCATCGACCCCTCGAACGGCGTGCGGCAACCCTCCGCGAGCGGACCGACGGGGCACACGCCGCCGGGCGGAGGCATGCAGTCGTTCGTGCCCATCCAGAGGCCGTCCGTGCAGACGTACGTCCAGGTCGTCGTCCCGTCGGGATCGGGATACGTGCACGAGTCGGCGAGATCACACGCGGCGCTGGAGAACGGCTGGTCGGCGGGGCACTCGGTGTCGGCGATCGTGCACGTCTGCGGACCGGCGTCCGGGCGCGGACCCGTGTCGGGCATCGACGTGTCGCCTGTCGCCGTGTCGGTGGTCCCACCATCGTCGGGGGTCGTGCCGTCGTCGTCACCACAGGCCGCGAGCGCGACGACGAAGGCGCAGGCAAAGAGAAGGTGTGGGCGCATGGCGCGAGGTTGCGCGTTTCGCGCGCCGTGGTCGAGCCCCGTCCGAGGATTGCGATAGTGTCGCGGCATGCTCGGGATTCTCCATCGCGACGTGCTGCGGCGGCTGGTGGACGATCGGACCTTCGAGCGCGGGCAGACCTACGCCGCGCAGGGACGCGTGACCGATCTCGTCCGGCAGGAGCGATCGCTCTCGGCGGTCGTGAGGGGCACGACCGACTACCGCGTGTCCATCCACGCCAAGGGCGATCAGCTCGCGTACTCGTGCACCTGCCCGGTGGGCGCCGAGGGAGCGTTCTGCAAGCACGCCGTCGCCGTCGTGCTCGCGTGGGTGGCGGAGGTCGCGCCGGACGCGTTGCCCGCGAAGGGTGACGTGATCGAGCCGCCACCGCGCGCCGAGATCGAAGCGCTCGCACGTCGCTCGGAAGCGCTGTCGCGCGAGGACGCGATCAAGATCCTGCTCGACGAGGCCGCCACCGACGGCGCGTTGTGCCGGCGGCTCGCACGGCGGTTCCCCGGAGCCGGCGATTGACCGGTGGCCTGCTACGGTCCGGGCCGATGAGCACTCCCGTCCCTCCGCTCGACGACTTGCACGCTCTTCTGCCCGACACCGTTCGGCGCGTCGTCGAGCGCGAGACTCCCATCCCCACGATCGCCGAGCGCGCCAAGGCGTTGGCGGCTGCGCATCCCGAGCTCGTGCGCGCGGACATCGGACAGATCGCCGGCGTCGATGCGTCGATCGAGGTCCTCTATGGTCCGCCGGTCGGGCTCGAGCCGCTGCGCGCCGCGCTCGCCGAGACGTGGAGTCGCGTGTTCGGCGGCAGCGGCGAGATCAGCTCGCCGATCGGGGCGCGCAACGTGACCGTGTGCTCCGGTGCGGCCGAGGGGCTGTCGCTGCTCTTTCGCTGCTTCGGGAGCGGCAGGGTGGTCGGTCTGCCGCGCGGCCACTGGGAGAACTATCTCAACGGCGTCGATCTCGCGGGCGGCCGCTCGGTGATCGTCGAGTTCTTCGACGCGCGCGGGGCGCTCGATGCCGATGGGCTCGCACGACGGATCCGCGAGGAGAAGATCGCGGCGCTCGTCGCGAACTTCCCGTGCAACCCGACGGGCGCGGTGCTCGACCACGAGGAAGCGGCGCGTCTCGCGGCGGTCGCGCGCGACACCGGCGTGGTGATCATCGCGGACGAGGTGTATGCGCGTCTCCGGTACGACGGCGTCGCGCCCGTCTCGCTGGTCGCTCACGCGCCGGGTCACGCCGTCGCGATCGGCTCGGCGTCCAAGGAGTACCTGCTGCCGGGTGCGCGCGTGGGCTACGTCGTGTCCGCGCGCGCGGAGCTGACGGACATCGTCTTGCGGAGGCTCGTGCGTGCGAACACCGCGAGCCCCAACGTGCTCGGGCAGCAGCGGCTGCTCGATCTGTTGCAGCGCGATCTGGTCGACCTGCGAGCCGGGCGCGACGCGACGTTGCTCGGCAGGGTGCGCGACGAGATGCGGCGCCGGCGCGACGCGCTCGTCACCGTGCTGGCGCGACATGGGATGGAGCCGGTCGGGCGCGCGCACAGGAAGCCCGAAGGCACG
>JABWBL010000505.1 GCA_013360535.1 Planctomycetaceae bacterium | reverse complement strand
GGCGAAGCCGACGCGAAGCCGGACAGTCCAGTGGACTGTCCGGCAGGGGAGGCCCCAAGCCGCGCGCTTCGCGCGGCGCGGCTGAGGTGGTTCCGCGACGTTCGTCGGCAATTACGGGACGTACGTCAGCTCAATCGCGTTCGAAAGGTTCGTCGACTTGCCAGCCGGCGGGTCGCGGAACCACGCTTGGGCCTGCAGCGCATTGCCCGCCGTCCAGGGGTTGCCGAGGGCCGAGGGGTTCGCGGCCTGGAAGGCGTTCCAGTCGAGCGAGAGCGAGCCGTTGCAGGTGTTGACGGTGCCGCCCGAGGTCTGGGTCGAGGTGCGCTGTGTCGGCGCCTTGACGCACAGGAAGCTCGTGGCGTTCCAGGCTTGCGCCTGCTGGCCGTTGATCGAGTAGAAGATCAGGCCCGACTTCTGGCCCTCGACGTTGGCGACGCTGAGGTTGCAGGAGTTGGCGAAGGTGACGCTGGGGTTCGCGTTCGCCGTGATCGAGGCCGAGCAGCCGTTCGTGGTCGTGCCCGCGGTGCAGTAGACCGTCGGCGGCTGGGTCGTGACGTGCGAGGTGATGCTCACGTCATCCCAGTACATGAAGCCGGGGACCGTGGTGTCGTTGGCGTACAGGTCGATCGCGCCCAGGCGCGGGATCGTGGTCGCGGCGTTCTGGCCGAAGGGGCCGAGCGACCAGAAGAAGGGATCCCCCATCTGGATGTTGTCGTAGAAGATCGTGGCCACGTTGTTGGTCAGGTCGACCTCGACGCGGACTTGCTTCCAGGTGTCGAACACCAGCGGCGTCTCGACCGCCTGGTTGGCGTTGGTCACGATGCTGCGGCCGGCGTCGGCGCGCACGCGACCGAGCGACGGGTCGAACTCGATCTGGGTGGCCCACACGAAGCCCCCCGCGTCGGAGTAGTTGTTCAGCAGCACGAGCCACTGGGAGTCGCCCATCGGGTTGGGCGAGGCCGAACCGGGGACGTAGGTCCACATCGAGATGTCCCAGAAGCCGCTGGTCAGCGCGAACTCGTGCACGAGGTCGGAGTTGAGCTGCGTGCCGACGAACTGCGAGCCGCCGTGGGAGCCGATCGCGGCGCCGGAGCCGAAGCACAGCGTGTGGCTGTTCGCGAAGGCCTGCCACTGCTTCCAACCGCCGGCGTTGGCGGGACCGGTCGTGAAGACCGTGCCCGATGCGGAAGACGCGTAGGACTCGAAGCCGTCGGAGAACTGAGCCGAGGCGCTCGCGGCGCACACGGTCAGGGCAGCCAGAACCGAACCGAACGTTCGAACCTGATTCATGGGAATCTCCTGTTTCCCCGGAGGAAAGTGAGCTCCGGGGCACCTGATGAAGTGACCAAACCAGCCACCCGCGCCGGACACGGACCGTCGCGAGACAAGGCCGACAGTAAGGAGACGGTGAGGATCCCGCCAGAGCGTAGTCACGAGAAAGTTGGGACGCAGCAGGCCCGCCCCAGCGCCTGCGGGGACGGGCCTGTCGGTTGTCGGGGGCGGTTCGAGCCCTCGGCGGAGAGGGCTAGCCCGGGCTAGCGCAGCTTCTCCCAGTACTCGGCCGGCATGTCGTGGGCGATCTTGAGCGCCCCGTTCGAGCCCCCGTAGATCGGCTCCTCGACCTTCAGGACCTTGCCGCCACCGAGCTTCTCGTGCATCTGACGCTCGAGCTCGACGTCGAGCCCCTTGATCATGCTGCCGCCGCCGCCGAGCAGCACGCGGTTCTTGAGCCGGTCCTGGAACTCGGGGTCGAAGGTCCCGATCAGCTCGGCGATCGCGTCCACCATCGGCGGCACGATCGAGCGGCACGCGGTGCGGACCTCGTTCGTGATGTCGAACGGCGTCGGCTTGCCCTTGACCGGCAGGTTGACGACCACCGGAAGCATGCTATCGGCGACGTTGGAGTGCTTCTCCTTGATCTGTTTGATCATCTGCACCGTGAACTGCGCTTCGGGGTGCTTCTCGCGGATCAGCTTCGAGAGCGTCTCGTCGACGTGGTCGCCGGCGAACGTGTTGGTCAGCTGGTCAGCATCCTCCGGCATCGTGCCGTGCATGCGGCACAGGTCGGTCGTGCCGGCGCCGATGTCGATCACGAGCGTGTCGTCGAGCATGTCGAGGCCGTAGGCCACCGAGAACGGCTCCGAGCAGATCATCACGCTGTCGACGTGCTGGCGCGCCGCGTCGTGGATCGCCTTCTTCGAGTGGATCTGCGCCTGCGCGGGCGCACCGATCACGGCGTACACGAGCTCGTCCTTGCGCGGGCGCGCACGGCGGATGATCTCGCCGATCAGGTCGGCCGCGGCCTTGAGGTTCTTCTCCGAGTCGACGCCGCTCTTGATGACGCCGTGCGCCAGCGGGCGGTAGGAGTCGAGGCTCAGGCGCTTCTCGAGCGCCTCGTCGCCGAACAGCACGTCCTTCTGCAGGAGCTTGCGGGCGACGACGTCCTTGGGGTAGCCGACGTACGAGGACACGGTCTCGCGCACGCCGTTGGAGGCCGACACGGACGTGCGCGACGTGCCGAGGTCGATGCCGAGGTACAGGACGCCGGCGTCCTTCTTGGTCTCAGTGTTCGATGTGGGCATGGGCAGAGTCTCTTCCTTCTTCCTTCTTGGTTCGCTTCGGGCCCGGCGCGAGTGCCGGACCGCTGGGCTCAGGGGCTCGGCGGCGTCTTGAACTGCTTCTGCAGCTCGACGTTGGCCTCGAAGATCTTGGACATCAAGGTCTTCTTGAGCTCAGCCTGCACGGCGGTCGCCGACAGGCCCTGCACGCTCTTGTAGATCGACGCGACACCCGGGTCGATCGACTTGGCGGTCATCACGCGCTGGAGCTCGGCCTCGGTCATCCCGAGCGACTCCGACAGCTTCGCGATGCGCCGCTCGAGCAGCTCGATGCGCTCCTGCGCCTCGCTGCGGTGCTCGCGCGTCGTGCGCTCGAGCTGTTCGTTCATCTCGCGCAATGCGCTGGCGACGACCTCGCGCTCGATGCGTACGAGGATCTCGCGGTCGAGCTCGCCCAGCCCGAACAGCTCGCGGATCTTGTCGCCGAGCACGGCCATCGCCGGATCGAGCCCGGGCAGCGCGGCCGCGGGCTGCG
>JABWBL010000504.1 GCA_013360535.1 Planctomycetaceae bacterium | reverse complement strand
GGAGCTCGAGCGGCGCGGCTTCGCGCGCACGGCGCGGGCGGAGGCGACGCTCGGGCGGATCGCGATGCTCGGAGGAGAGCGCGCGGGAGCGGAGCGGCACTTTCGACGGGCGCTGGAGCTCGATCCGGTCGACCGCACGGCGCTGTTCGGGCTCGGCAAGCTCCTGCTGGATGCCGGCAAGGAGGAAGAAGGCGAGCTGCTGCTGCAACGGCACCGCAAGGTCGTGCCCTTGCTCGACCAGCTCGATTTCGCCCAGCGTTCGGTCGATCTTGCGCCGTCGCACGGGCCCAACCACGCGGCGGTTGGCGACGCGCAGCGGGCGCTCGGGCGCAGCGATGAAGCGGCGAAGGCCTACGAGACGGCCGAGGCCTGGTGTCGGCCCGAGGAGCTCGCCCCGGTCGTGCTGCGGCACGCGCGCTTGCTCGCCGAGGACCGCAAGGACGCGCGCGCGGCCGTGGAGCTGCTCGATCGGCAGTTCGAGAAGGCGCGCGATGTGAGGTTGCTCGTTCGTGCGGGCGACCTGCTCACGCAGGAGCGGGACCTCGTGGGCGCGCAGGCGCGGCTTCGCAAGGCGCTGGAGCTGAGGCCGAACGACCGCGAGATCCTCGCGCGGCTCGAGAAGCTGGAGGCGGCGAAGTGAAGCGCGCCATCGTGTTCGCGCTGCTCGCGGCCTGCGGCGAGTCCCCCACTTCGCACGAGCCGGCGAACGCGCGAAAGCCTGAGGAGCGCGCGTGGTTCGTCGATGCGACGGACGCGAGCGGGCTGCACTTCACCCACGATGCGGGGCTCACTCCGGAGAAGCACTTGCCGGAGACGATGGGCGCCGGAGCCGTGCTGTTCGATTGCGACGAGGATGGTGACCTCGACGTGTACTTGCTGCAGGGCGGGCCGATGCGCGGGGGCGGCCAAGAACCGGGCACTTTTGTCGAGCCGGACGGGCTCTTGCCGACCAATCGCCTGTTCCTGAACGACGGCAAGGCGCACTTCACCGACGCGACGAGCCGCAGCGGCGCCGCGGCGCACACGGGCTACGGGATGGGCGCGACGGTCGGCGACGTCGACGGCGACGGGCACCTCGATCTGTACGTCACCAACCTCGGCGAGGACGTGCTGCTCCTCGGCGACGGCAAGGGCGCGTTCCGCGACGGCACACGCGAGAGCGGACTCGGCGACGGGCGCTGGACGACGGCAGCGATGCTCTTCGACGCCGAAGGAGACGGCGATCTCGACTTGTACGTGACGGGGTATGTGCTGGTGGATCTCGCGCATCCCCTGTGGTGCGGCGAGCGCAAGGAGGGCTGGCGTTCCGCTTGCCATCCCGACGCGTATCCGGCGCTGCAGGATCGGCTGTGGATCAACGACGGCCACGGCAAGTTCCGCGACGCGACGTTCTCGAACGGTGTCGAAGCGTCGCTCGGCAAGGGACTGGGTGTCGTGCCGTGTGACGTCGATGCGGACGGTGACCTCGACCTCTACGTCGCCAACGACAGCACGGAGAACTTCCTGTGGCGCAACGAGGGCGACGGGCGCTTCACGGACGGCACGCTGCGCTCGCAGCTGGGCTTCGATGGCAACGGCATGACCGAGGCCGGCATGGGCCTTGCCGCAGGTGACGTCGACGAGGACGGCGACTTCGACCTGTTCGTGACGAACTTCGACGACGAGTCGAACACGCTGTACCGCAACGACGGGCGCGGGCGCTTCGACGATGTCACGCTCGAGGTGCGGCTCGAGGCGGCGAGCCGCATGCCGGTCGGATTTGGCACGGTGCTCGAGGATTTCGACCTCGACGGCGACCTTGACCTCGCCGTCACCAACGGGCACATCATCGACAACATCCAGCTCTATCACGATGGCAAGACGCACGCGCAGCTGTCGCAGCTCTTCACGAACGACGGCGCAGGGCGCTTCGACGAGCGGCGAGCCGCCGCTGGGCCGCTCGGGGCGACTCCGTTCGTCGGGCGCGGTCTCTACGCAGGCGATCTCGACGGCGACGGCGACGCGGACCTCGTGCTCACGCAGTGTGGCGGGCCGGCGCGACTGTTCTTGAACGTGCGCGGCGACGCGGAGCCGTCGCTCGTGATTTCCGGACTTCCGGAGCACGCACGCGTCGAGCTCGTGGCCAAGAGCGGCAAGCGCCAGCTGCGGATCGCCGGACCGCAGCCCTCTTACTTCGGCGCGAGCGCGCGCGACGTGATCACCACGCTCTCCGGGGACGAGCTCGTCGAGCTGCGGATCCGGCCCGCGAGCCGGGCGGAGGTGACGGTGAAGCTCGAGCCTGTCCGCAGCGGACGCATCGAGCTCGTGCGCACGGGCGACGGCTTCGAGGCTCGGGTCACTCGACGCTGAAGCGGTCCGACAGGCGCGAGGCGAGCTCGCCGAGCAGCAGGCCGAGCGCGAGTGCCACGCTTGCGACCCACGGCCAGGCCCACGGAGTCCCGCTGTAAAGCGCCGGGTGGTGCGTGCTCAGCATCAGCAGCACGACCGAGAACGCCATCGCGGCGTTGTGGCGCTGGCGCTCGCGCGAGACGGCGAGGTCGATCGCGTCCGCGGGTTGGCCCGCGCTCCACGCGAGCAGCGCGCGGCGTTCGGCGGGCCAGATGCGCATCCACACGTTCGCGGCCATCGCGGTGGCGAGGTAGGTCGCGATGTGGATGAACACGGCGCGTTGGGTGAAGCCGGCCGAGTGCTCGAGCAGGCAGCTCGTGCCGACCGCGATCGTGGACCACAGGACGAGCGCGAGCGGCCACAGACGCGGGCCACGCAGGAAGCGGGCGCACAGCTCGTACAACGGGAACGAGCCGATCAGCGCGAGAAAACCCGGGATCCACGCGCGTGGGCTCGGTCGGCCATCGGGCTGCAGGAGACGCTGCAGTTCGTTCGGGTCGAGCTCGGCCACGTCGAGCAGGAGCGGAGCGCGGTAGTACACGAGGAACAGCAGCACGAAGCCGAGCATCCACGTGAGCGCCGCGCCCCAGCGCAGCCAACCGAGCAGCGCGGGATAGGTCGCGAGCGCCGTGCGCCGGCGGGCGGAGTCGTCGGCCGCACGCTCGACCGAGCGCCGCACGGTGCCGAAGGCGAAGGCCGAGCCGATCCACAGCG